>NZ_JAGGHR010000028.1:0-30387 GCF_024104075.1 Gilliamella sp.
AAAAACTCGTCGAATAGGATTATTTGATAAATTTAAGACATAGGTTTGCCAGTGCTTGTGCCTTGTGCCTTGTGCCTTGTGCCTTGTGCCTAAAAGGGTACTGCATTTTGTTCCACCTGTCAAGTAATATTTTGTTTTATTTCAATTTTTTATAATTATCCGCTTATTTTTCTAAAGCTGTGAAAGTATAGCCGTAAAAAAAATAGTTGGCTAGTTTTTTGGCGGACTTTTTTGTAAAGAAATGTAAACAAATTTAAAGAAACATAAAGATAGAAACGATTCAGTTATAAAAATAGGTGAATTTTTTAACTAAATTATGATGTCTGATTTCAGACTTTTTGACTTTTACGGAATGGTTAATATTGATGATAACATCTAACACGCAAACACACCAAACAGCCCTGTTTGGCGTGCTAGCTTTACTTCGTTATCGACATATTTTGACGCTCTGATAAGGCAAACTTATTAGCATTGTGGTGCTATAAGTGTGTTTCTTACTCTAAAATCGTTCAGGTAGTCTATTGATTTTATTGTTATTTTTATTTTTCTTAAAAAGAAACAACTTTCTGAGCTCTTTCCCTAATTGATGCAATATAGTATTCTAGTAGCTATTATTTGAACATACACCAAACCCAATACACCGTGCACACATTTATTTTGTCTTTACGTAAAGTCTTTTACAGCAGTAATCTTCTTTTTAGTCTTCGGATGTTAATTAGTTTAACTGGTTCGACTTTAGTTCCGTGGTATTTTGGGTATACCTCGCTAGTTATTCCTCTTACGCTTGGTGTTGTGGCAGCTGGTTTGACCGAGATCGATACTCGTCTATTAAGCCGTTGTATTAATTTAATTCTTACATTGATCTGTTTTACTATTGCCACTTTTTCAGTCGAGTTGTTATTTGATTATCCTGCATTTTTTATTATTGGTTTGGTTTCTTCAACATTTATTTTTACCATGCTTGGTTCGCTTGGGCAACGTTACGGTGTGATTGCGTTTGGATCACTTTTAATTGCTGCCTATACCATGCTTGGGCATAATTTGTTTACTGATAATTACACTTTGCCCTGTTTTTTGCTGTTAGGTGCGCTTTGGTATAATGTTGTTTCGTTAATTGAATCGATCATTCAACCTATTCGCACAACCCAACAATCGCTTTCACAGTGTTTTATTGATTTAGCACAATATCTTGACGCTAAGGCAGCGATGTTTGATCCCGATGAGTCTGACGGTTTTAAAAAACAGACTTTGCAATTAAACAATAGTAATAATCAACTCATTAGTGCTTTTAATAATACAAAACGTTCGCTATTTAATCGTTTAAAAAGCTATCGTGGACAAGCTTATATTAGAAAGTTACTAAGCTATTATTTTGTCGCGCAAGATATTCATGAGCGAGCAAGTTCAGCGCATGGACATTATCAAGCGCTTAGTGTGCATTTTAAACATAGTGATATTTTATTTAGATTTGCTCGTATTTTAAATTTGCAAGCGAAAGCTTGTGCGCAATTGGCAATGACAATTAAGTTAAATCAAACTTATCAACATGATCCGCTGTTTTCACGTTATTTTTCGTATCTTGAAGAAGCTATTAATCAATATCATGCTAGTCATAAAAGCGATATGCTGATGATTAAAGCGCTTAAGAGTTTACATCAAAATTTGCTTTCTATCGATCTGTTACTTGCTAATATTGATACCGAGCAACATTTGCCAAAAGCAGAAGAAGATAATCAATTAATCGATGAAGAACTAACCAGCTTTTATGCTATTTTTGCCAAGATTAGAAACAATTTAACCATAAAATCGGCACTATTTCGTCATGCAATTCGTATGTGTGTGGTGTTTTTTGTTGGTTATATGGTGATTCATTTTTCCGATTTACAGCATGGATATTGGATTATTTTAACCAGTTTGTTTGTGTGTCAACCTAACTATTCAACTACAAAATATCGGTTAAAATTACGCGTAATCGGTACCATTCTAGGGATTATTGTAGGTATTCCGTTGACGTTTTTATTTCCAAGTGTTCCTGAGCAGTTGGTGTTGATTATTATCACTGGTTGGCTGTTTTTTCTATTTAAGAATTCACAATATGCTTATGCTACTGCGTTTATTACGTTACTGGTGTTTTTTAGTTTCAGTTTAATTGGCGAAAGTAGTATTCAAGTTGCGGTCGCACGTATTATTGCAACGTTAATTGGTTGTTTTATTGCATGGTTTGCTGTGAGCTTTATTTGGCCTGACTGGAAGTTTAGAAATCTACCTAAATTAGTGGATCGTGTTTGCCATGACGATAGCCATTACTTAGCGTTAATTGGTCGTCAGTATTTGACTGGTAAAACTAATGATGTTATGTATCGTTTAGCTAGGCGTGCGGCGCATGATAGTAATGCAGATTTGTCGTCATTAATTAGTTTGATGACTAAAGAGCCGCATATGAATCCAGTTGTTATCGATCAGGGATTTCGTTTGTTAACACTTAATCATACATTGATTAGCTATCTTTCGACTTTAGGTGCGCATCGCGATAAACCTCTTTCAAAACAGACTTTCGATCTATTTGATGATTTGTCAGTCTATATTATTAATCTATTAAGCATTAAAAAGATCGACGGTGAATACCAAGCTATTAAAAAATCCGTCACCGATTATATCGAAACTATTTCGGCTGTTTCAATTGATGATGATAAAACAAATAATGATCTGTTAGTTATGCAACAATTGGCTTTGATTTTGGATATTTTGCCTGAGGTTGTCATGCTTGCAAGTGAATTGGAACATTAAATGGTTTAATAAGGGAATTGAACTTTAAACCACATTACTAGCATTTGAGAATTAATTCATTTATTCTTTTATTGATAAATAATGTTATATACCCAAAATATAAATTGAACCGTATTTTTGTATATTATCATCAATCCATGTTATAAAATCACCAATCATCTGTGAAAAAGAAGATTTATATTTGTAAAAATTATTTGTCATTTCTTGCAAATCATTATCAAAAATAAACTTAAAATCGTATAAGTCATGTTCAAGTTCTATTAGATTTAGAGAGTGATCAAGCTTCTGTTTAAGCTTGATTAATGATGATTTTATTAAGAACCACTGTTTTTTATTAACTTCAGTTTTCCCCCAATGCCCATGGTTTTGATACTTAGGTACATTGTTGTATATAATGCTTTCAATAAAGTTAAATGCGTTTTCTGCCAGATACTTTGATGTTTCGTTCCAACAATAATCTTTAAAAGGAGGTATTGCGAACTCAAAAATTAGCCCCGACATGTTTTCTTTCAAGGATTTTAACCTAAAATCTATCATGTAAATTCTTTCATATTAAAAATGTTATATACACATAAATACTAGCATATTATTTTTTGATTACTATCAAGCCAACTAATCATATTAAATGTAGCAATAAATCAAAAAAATGACCTAACGTAAAAATTCCAAGTATTTTACTATAATAATTTTAGTTAAATATGTTTCTCTACAGAATGAAAGTTATTATATATTATGATTATGTGGTGATGTCATTGAAAAGATATAGTTGTCATTAAAATTGAACTAAAATATGACGATATTTAAATTATTTCAATCGATTACTCGCTTGATTATAAACTTCATTACACTCTCTTTTTCCTATAGCGACAACAATAATAATTAGCAAATTATCTTGAACTTGATAAACCAATCGATACCCAGATGCCTTTAATTTTATTTTGTAACAATTAACGATTCCTCGTAGCTTGTTACTTGGTATATGAGGGTTTTCTTTACATTTTAGTAGTTTTTTTGCAAATTGTTGTTGTATTGTTCGATCAAGTTTTTTCCATTCTTTTTCTGCATCCTTTCTAAACTTGATGGTGTATTTCATAAAAAACTTTCCAAATCAATATCAACGAGCTTTTGTTTTTCTCGCTCTTTAACTAATGCAATTAATTCTTGATCATCAATCATATCAAGCATTTTTTCGTAAAGTTCGGCTGGAACACAATAAAATGTAGGTTGATTTCTATTTAAAATTGCAACTGGCAAACCTTGTCCTGCATTCACTGTTGCCATTGGATTTTTTTTTAATTCACTGATACTTGCAGTTGTATCACTCAAAATAATATTAGGCATGATCATATACCCTTGTTTTGTTATGCATATTAAATATAACACCTTAAAGACCTGTTAACAAGTCTTATCAGTGCTTGTTACCCTTTAAAATAATTCTAATTATGTATTATTTATAGTACCAAACGAACCTTACGATCACACTGGAATATTAGTCTTATAACATTAAAAAACTTTATTTAGCATAAAAGAATATAACGCTCTACTGAATAATAAACGCAAAAATACGCAATATTATTTTCTACTAGAGTTATGTAATAGCGATAAGGTATTTATATCATAAATCTTTCAGTTGTATTGGTAATTGGTAGTTTGTCTTTTTTAAAAGATAACATAAGTAAACTGCTTGTAAGATATGTGTTACCGCTATTTGTTGTTGACTGAGAATTTTATTTAAAACGGTACTTAATGTGTTTAATCCTAAAGTATCACAATCATATTGGATCGCAATTAATTGCTGTTTTTGATCAGCGAATAATTCGAGTCTTCCTGAACACACCATACTTTCAAGTATCGTTAAAAGTGGTTGAATAATTAAGGTTGAAAGTGAATCTGTCATATAATGATTTTCGCCTAGATGCTTTTTATGCGCTAAATAATTATTTATAATAACATTTTGTTTAGAATTATTTTTTTTACTTTTATGACAGAAGTCTTCAAAATCAAGATTTAATGTTTTGATATCTCCTGTTAGTTGCTCTTTGTAAAGCAATGCAAAAGGCTCTAAATCCAAAAAGTTGTCATTTTTTACACAGTTGACAAATACGGTTAAGGTGTGATTGTTGGTTTCTAAAAAATTCTTTAAAACATCGATACGTAATTTTTCATATTCATCCCAAAAGAGACATAAAAAAAGGCTATTTCCATCATTATCATTTACTTGCCAAACTAAATTTTGTCGAATTTCATCTAAATAAGGTTTATTTGAGCTTGCTATATGAAGAATTAACATCTCATTAAGAGGTGAATCATCTAAATGATTATCTTGTAAATAGTCGCTCAGTATTGACCAATTTTCAAATCCCGCTTTTGATCTAAAATCCTGATAATTGTTATCATTCCACCCTGTTTCTTGTAAAGTAACAGTTGAACCATGAATCGCCAATTCGCCAGTATCTGATAAACGAGGGTGATGAAGCTTTATTGATTTTTGCATCAACATATAAGGAAATGTTTGCCATATTGACATACTGTTCCAAATCATTGTGCGATTAAAATTGATATCGTTTTTATAGGATCTGGCTAATGTTGTTTCTTGGTATTGTTGTTTTTCAATATCCCAAAAGTAGAAAGTTGCACCAATGGCACCTGTTTTACTTTGCCACCAACGACCGCCTAATGGTAATAGCTCAAGGGGCTGTGATTCTGTTTTATATTGGCGTTTTATCCTACCTCTTAATTTGAAAAGTTGTTCACCTTGATGATGTAATAGCATTTCGGTATAGGCTTGTATCTGCCCTAAAAAAAGAAGTATATCTTGTTCTTCAACCGCAAAATGCCGTTTGGCAAGTAACTCAACCAATTGACTAAGATGCCGAAGCATTGCAGCCAGACGAGGTAATCCTTGAGATCTTGCTGACATATTAAGTAATTGTAATTGATCAGCTTGATTATGACTCACATGAGATAAACCTTGATTGATAAGATTACAAATATGCTGTTGAATCTGTTTAATCAAAGTAATTTCATCAGCAGAAAGCTGATCACTTTCATGTGTTATGCTTTGTCGATATTGGATTGGCCACGGCCATGTTTTGTTGTTTTTTTCAAATAGATAAGCAATAGCTGCTAAATGTATTGCCATTTTTTGGTTTGCACAGAAAGTTGAAATCATTCCATCAAAGCCAGTACCCGCCATATAAATAATAGGTGTATCGCTTTCTGGTACAATAATTCGTATTTGTGAATCTTGGTATTCTATCGTAACTAAATGATTTTTTTGCCAACTACACGCAAATTGATAAGCTTTAAAAATATTGTTTTTTCCTGCTTTTTTTAAAAGTTTGGAGGCATCTAATGACAATAATTCAGTTAACACGTTAGCTAAAGGTCTTATTGTTTCAAGCTGTTTTGTACTTATTTTATTATCAGATTTATGCAAATCATTAGATTGATCTAGCGACTTAATTTGATTTTCATCATCAATTTTATTGCTATCGGTAATAGAATGTTCTAACAACGAAGCATTTGATTGTAGCCATAAAACAGCCGATATAATGTGCTTACAATGCCCGTGAGCAAGGCAATTGCAACTTGCGGCTTGAATACCTTGAGCAGGTAATCTAACTTGCTGACCGTCTGCATTGAATTCTAAATAATCTTCATTGCTTTTTTCAATTAATTTTACTTTGTTAGCCTCGATATCTTTACGAGCACGGCGAACTAAGCCAATATTGGCATAAAGTGCCAATGACTCTTGATCATAGTTTAAATAGATATGTTGCCAACTCATTGCATAACCTCAGCTAGCCAAGCAGCAAAGTGTTCTGGTGTTAATGCCGCAATTTGCATACCACGGTTAGCTAATTGCTGCGATATTTGCAAATCATAAACAGGATCAGCATTATCATCTAGCGCCGCTAAACCTAACATTTTGACTCTGTTGCTGTTCATTCTTGAAACAGTTGCATAAAGGTGAATTAATGCTCCTCCCTCACAAAAATCACTAATTAATACCACAATTGTTCGTTGTGGATTTTTAATTTTTTGTTCAGCATAATTGAGCGCTTTGGCAATATCAGTTCCCCCCCCTAACTGAACTGTCATTAAAACTTCCACAGGATCATGGGCTAAGTGAGACAGATCAACAATTTGAGTGTCAAAAACAAATAAATGTAAGTTAACAGAAGGTAATTTAGCCATAATGCTAGCACAAACAGCAGAATAGATAATTGAACTATCCATTGAGGCGCTTTGATCAACACATAAAATAATATCCCAAGGTAATTGTTTGTTTGCACGAGAGTTAAAAATCGCATTTTCAATAATCATTTGTTGTTTTTGTTGATCAAAATGTTTCAAATTAGCCTTAATTGTTGCACGCCAGTCAAAATTTTGGTTACAACGTATATTGGAACGACGAAATCGATTCTTTTTACCTATCATGGCATTAACAAAATCGGATTTGATTTTTTGTAAAATTTCATCAACAACGCTTTGAATCAGCTCTTTAACTGCCAAATAGACTTCACTTTTTAATTGTCCTCTTAAATTCATTAATAAACGCACAGAGTTCAAATTCGGCTCTAACGCTTTAATAACATTAGGATCGTTTAAAATTCCTTGCAGTTGATAACGGGCAATCGCCTGCTGTTGCATGCGTTCAAATGTACTTTTAGGGAACAGTTTTCGCGTTTTATTGAGCCAATTTACTGTGTTAAATACAGAATTTTCATTGCCACCAGGTGAAATCTTTTTTCTAACACTATCCCTACTATCTTCATCACCTATTTTTAAACCTCGCTTGCGGTATTCATGCTGATAAAGATAATTTAATGTTTGTTCTAAGTTATGATCATGTTGGTTAAATGTCGCCTGATTAAGGTGTCCATCTGCATATTTTCCTAATATCAATCGCCATCGCTTAACATGAGCAACATTTTTTTTATCAATGATTTTTTTATTGCCGATCATGCTAAATCCTTACTGTTTAAACCAATCTTGTAGTTGTTGTTGATGAATATATTGGGAGATAGATAATTCCAAAGAAAGTGTTTTTTGCAATTCTTCTTCACTAAATCTATATTGCTCAATACTCATATCTTCTTTTTCAGCACTATATTTTTTAGAAATTTTTTCGGCAATTATCGCATTTTGTTTCGGTGTGAGTTGCGTAAATGCAAGTCGTAAATCAGGAAGTATTTCGATAAATTGATCTTGTTTCCAATTTGCTAATAATTCATCAAGGCTTGTTAATAATTGTGAAGAGTGGATAATTAATTCGGGTGCACATTGCATTATCCCCATAAAATAGCTACTTGCCTGTTCATATTGGGATCCTAACTCAAAAGCCATTTTTATTTTGTGGTCAAATTCTGATTGGCTAATTTGAGAGTCCAAATAAGCAATACTATCAATAGCGCCCCGAATCAATGGCGCCTCGCTTAATAACGGTTGTAAACGATGTAAATTCAGGTAAAAATCCTGTTTCAACTTTTTCACATCTAGCTTATCTGGTAGATTATTTATTAAATTTCTAAATAATAATAATGTTTTTAAATTTTCTTGCTGTTGCTCTGTATCGGATTGTTTTAATGTATCAAGTAAGAAAAAGGCTTGTTTTGGTACTTTAGCTAGCAATGCTAACAAAGTTGAACTGACATTAAGTGCTAAAAAGTCCCGACCTTGCCATAAATAGAGTAAACGATGCCCACAATCCACTAATGACAATAAATTACTGTCAACTTCTAAGAATGATGATAATTTAACTAATAATTGAGAGAAATAGGTTTGTAATCCCATTAACGCCGCTTGTATCACCCCTTTTACTGCACACAAACAAGATTGTGCCATTCCATCTTCTGTTAATTGCTCTATTGACTGTTGTAGTTTTTGTATAGCAATCTGTTCAAGTTGCGTGCCTTGCTCTGACAGCTCAATTAACCTAGCTTCAACCATTGGAGTCCATAAATATTGCCAATCTTCAAACATAATGGTTAACCTTGTTCCATATTGATAATTTGGTCCGTCAAGACGATTAGCAAATCCAACGTCCAAAAAGGCAAGTAGATGTAAAAATCGACTTCGTTGCCGATGTTCTGGGTTACGGTAAATATCAATATGGGTAGTTTTAGGCAATGTGTCGTCGAGCTTAAAACGGTATTTTTTAAGTGTTGAATAAACTTCATTAACAAGTGGTGGTGAGGCTATATCATTAGGAATTTGTCCTAATTGATTTCCTGATAAGCTACGATAAACTATTTGCCAAAAATCACTGCGTACATCGTGAATACTTCCTTTGATAAAAGCAGATTGAATACCATCAAGCAGATCATAACGACCTGGACCATAATGACCTCGAAGTTCAGCTAATAAACAGGCTTGTTCAATCGCCGACTTTAAAGGGATAAAACCAATTGCATCACTACAATTTTGCTTTTTTCTTAATTTATCAGTAATAATCGATAAA
This sequence comes from Gilliamella sp., assembly GCF_024104075.1. Classification (NCBI taxonomy): domain Bacteria; kingdom Pseudomonadati; phylum Pseudomonadota; class Gammaproteobacteria; order Orbales; family Orbaceae; genus Gilliamella; species Gilliamella sp. The sequence goes on from NZ_JAGGHR010000028.1 coordinate 9,254, forward strand.
AAATCAATCAATTGTGTTTTTCGATAACATTGGGTTGTTTGCGGTTGGTTAGAATTTTGTTCATAAGCTAGCATTGATTGCCAAGATTTTTGGTAATAAGCAGGAGAATTCATCCCTGCTGTATAACCATTTAATGCATCAAGGCGATCAAAACTATAACGAATAAGCCAAGTTCGATCCCTGTCGCCACTTTTCTGCTGTCGATTAAATCGGGTAATATCGGTTCGTTTGGGTAATAGAAGCTTGTTTTGCCATAATCCTTCAAATAATGCTAAAGTATGGAATCCGCCTGTGACCACCACAATTTTTGCATCGGGGGTCGATTTTTTTAATCGCCCAATTGCGGTTAACATGTGCTGTTCTCGTTGGCTCGATCCTTCAGCTTCAAGTGATGATGAATCGTAATCAAGCCTCGCCATTGCACACCAAATAAACGTATCTTCAAAAAATGTTTGCCAATCAGCAAGATCGGTAAAATTTCTTAATTCAAATAAATGCTCCCAAACTTCGTCATGATCACGGCAATGTAATTTCTTAGCCAATTGAGTAATGTATTGGCTATGCTTTAGATAGGTTTCAGAAAGTAATGATTTGCTCTGCAATGATGTGAATTCTTGAGTAACTTGTTCTGCCCAAGGCAGATCAATAAATTGAATTTTTGCATTGTATTGTTTTGCCAATTGCATTGCTTGCCACTCTGGTGAGTAACTACAAAATGGATAAAATACGGAGCGAGTAATTTGATGCGATGGCGAGTTAGTCTTATCATCCTCTTTATATTCTTCACTATATTCTTCATTCTTCTGAAAGACAACTTCGTCTACTTGAAGATCTGTTTGACAAAGTATAGCAATGGGTGGCTCTGTCTTATTATTTAGTAGTTCCTCAAGTTTTTCTGAAAAGCTAGCAGGTGCTTCAATCAAAATATGAGTCGGTTTAATTTGAGTAATCAACTGTCGCAAAGCATAACTACAAGCAGGACTATGATGGCGTACTGGAGCAAAATAGATCTGTGCTTGTTGTAATGCATCTCGACATATCAAAGCATTTTGTAGACGTTGTGGTAATGGTGAGCTTCCCATAATGATTATCTATTTATTATTTCCAGAATTTTTTAGACACCTGGTAGAATGAATGCCATACTGATGAGTTTTTGGCTCTTTCTCGCACCACATTATCCATATAAAATTGAATTCGTTTAATATCATCAGCATTGTCTTTTAAAACTACACCAATAAGCTGTTTAGCAATATGTCCACCCTCAAGGGTGCCCTCATCAAAATAATAGGCATCTAATGCTGAGGCATAAACAATATTGACAGCTTCTGCTGTTGACATCACCGCATCAGGTGTTTTCAGATTAGTGCCTGCTTGTGTTTGCCCCTGTCTTAACTCTTGAAACGTTGTTACTAATAGTTCAATGACATCGACTGGAATAATGATCTGCGATTTTAGTTCACCTAATTCCTGGTTAAGTTGCATTTGAATTAATTCTATTTCAAAGTTTTTATCAGTAATTGGGTTAACGGTTTCAAAATTAAAGCGACGTTTTAATGCAGCCGACATCTCATGTACACCGCGATCTTTTAAATTTGCCGTACCAATAAGATTAAAACCTGGTCGAGCGCTAATTTTAGCATGCTGTCCCATTTCTGGAATCATCATTTGCTTTTCTGACATCAATGACACAAGTACGTCTTGAATTTCAGGAGGACAACGTGTTATTTCTTCAAAGCGCACAATTTTACCTTGCTGCATACCGTGGTAAATTGGCGAACCAACTAATGCTCGTTCAGTTGGTCCTTCTGCTAATAATAAAGCATAATTCCAAGAATATCTGATATGATCCTCATTTGTCCCTGCCGTACCTTGAATAGTTAGGTTTGAATCACCACTGATTGCTGCAGCTAGCAGTTCAGATAACATCGATTTAGCTGTACCTGGTTCGCCAACTAACATTAAACCTTGTTTACCAAGCAAAGAGACAATCGCTCGATCAACAAGAGGATCGTCACCAAAAAATTTGCGGCTGATGCCAACCTCTTCATTGCCTAAAATAAACGTTCGTACCGATTTTGGTGATAATTGCCAACCTTGAGGTTTATTGTTATTATTATCCAATTTCAGCAACTTATTTAACTCTTTAGCATAACGTTGTTCTGCACTTAAGCGAATGGCTTGTGTTTGTTTTACCATAACCCTTTCTTCTCCCACTCTGGATCAAAACCGCTTGAGGCATTAGCAACAGCCATATAATCAGCATAAGCTTCTGCTAGTAATACTGGCGGCACATCGTTAATATCAATTGCATTACCGTTTTTCCCTTGCTTTTTACTAAAATATAGATTGTAAAGTACAACGGGAATATTCTCTTCTGGCACATAGCTACCACTAAATTCAATATTGATATAAAGCTCAAGTTCACTAAAATATTTATAATAGCCATAAAAGCAAGCACCGTCTTCAATGTCTTCTCGCTTATATCCTTGTTTAATTAATATATTTCGTATTGTAAAACTATCTGTTAGCCACCCTTTACGATCATCAATAATATTTTCTTCAACATGGCTAACATCAGGCAACGAATGGTTAAATTGTGTAAGTAGTAGCGAAACTTTGTAATCTGTAAGATGTTTTTGCCATGTTTTCACAACTTCTTCAGTTAACAATGCACTATGTGCAACAGTAATATAGTTTAGTTTGTTAAGCGCAATCTCGTCATCGTTTAAATCAATTAAACTGCCATCTTCGGTTGGACGAAAACTCTTTATAATTACCCCTGATTCATTCACTTCGAGCCATACTAAATGTTGAATTAATCGATTCATAATGGGATGGTTATAGAGATATTCTTGCCACTCTAAAACAGACCAACGTCGTTGCAAACACATAGCTTCGTATAGCCGCATTATTTGTAATTCAATTAATTGTTTCAGCTCTTTTTTACTATTATTAAATTGTTTTTTTGCTTCTTTAACTAGTGTTTCATCTTCAGATTTTCTTGCTTCGGGGAGTGTTTTAATTTCTTTACCTTCGGCGTTTTTTAATACAAATTTAAATTTATCATCTAATGTGGCTGTAAAAATTCGCTCACCATAATCAAGGCTCAGTACGCCCGATTCATCTAAACCTGCTGTTGGAATGGTGCGATCAGCCAGTTCATCAGCCGTCCACTGTTTTTGCTCAGCAATTTGGTTAATCAATAATTTTGCCTTTTTTTGCACGGACGGCGTTCGATAACGACGTGCAATTGATAATAAAAATTGAATAATAAGCGGATCATCACTAACGGCTATTGATTCAAGCATGGCTTCAATTTGTCCACGCCTGATTTGATAGTTTTTAATATAGTTTTTTATTATCGATACGGCAGTATTACCTTGTATGCCTCCAATTAGTGATAATATCCCCTTTGATTTAATAGCTGAACCAATCACACGGGAAAGCACTTCTTGCTTTATCATTTCGAATGCTTCGCTTAAAGTCATATTTTCATATTGACCATAATACTCGGGATAGCGCTTTGCATAATTTAAATAATCTTTCAAACGCTGTTTTGCATTTAAGTTTGCCTCTATTTCGGCTTCTTCAAGTGTTGGCGTTAGTGTGTCTTGCTTAATAAAAGCCTGTAAAATAAATACACCTAATTCGTGTTGACTTTTGATGCTTAAAAGTCGGGTATAAATGATTAATAATGGATTAGCAGGCTCTTTTAATTTTATCGCAAGCCAAATCCACCAAGTGATAATTTGAGGGGCAACCACCTTACCATTTTGCCAAGTTAATGCTGGAATTAAGTTTTCATCAAGCCATTTGGCATCTGCTGGTTTTTTGCCTGTTAAGCCTTTTTGTGCATCATCTAATAATTTTGTTGGCGTTAAATATTGGTTTATATTTTCACCTAAACTTTCAAGCGCAGCTAATAATGTTGCTTGTACAGATTCAGATTTCTCTTTGTTTAGCGCATTATTCAGTGCTTTAATTGATGATTTCTGTCCTAATTTTACCAACCACTTGGCAGCTAAAATACGCTGAGCTTGTTTGGTTGATATTAATGCCTCTTCCACTCGGTAATGAATATCAGGCAACATACTCAATGCTTTTTGTGCTAATAAACGTAATGATTGAGTTTCACCTAATGCCAGTTCAAGTAAATAAGTCACATATTTAGCTAGTAACTTCGGGAAAAAAGTTAATATTTTTATCCCTCGTTCTTTCTCAAAAAAATAATCACTGTTTTGCAGTTCTTGATTTGGCAGTAGTCCTAATGCTTCATCAAGATAAACGGAATTTTCGGCAAAAAATGGCCAAACTAAATTAGGATCGACCTCAGCTGTAGTTTCATAATAATAATTCATTAAAAATGCGGCAGCGATAGTACGTTTCGCATCTGGCACATAATCTATTTTATTCATGACTTCAACTAACTGGCGTAAATCGGTACGTAACAAGATTTCATGATGAGAAAAACTTAAACCTAAATAAAAGGAATTAGGCTGATGATGACAAATTTTTTCTGCACGTAATAAGTGATAAAGATTAAATTCAGGTAACGATGGCAAGCGTCCTTTATTCAAAATAACTTCATAAATTAATTTGTTTTTTATATCCGCCTGTTCGATATCACCTTTACCATTTAAACAATCAAAAATCGCATCTAAATCAGTAACAGTAATTGTTTTTAATTGCGCATAACGCTGTTGTTCAGATGTAATTTTGTAACCATATTCTTGGTTATATTGAATTTCCTGTTCTGCTTTCTTTTGCTGTTGGACTAATATTTCTTGGTAGTTTTGTTGCAAAATATCTCGCGCTTTAGAAGGTAAATTAACTTCAACGATCGATTCAAAAGGAGGAATAATTAATCCGATTTCTTGCTGTTTAGCATCCTCATTGACACTTAATCGTGATAAAGCCCCTTCGATGGTTTTTATTACGGTTTTATTCGTCTGACGAGTTAATGCTTCTTCTAAAATCTTGCGATTAACAGATAATCTAACTAATAAGTTTATCGCATGGCAACGTTGCTTAGGTGTTCCTTGATCTAATAAAACTTGTAATTCAGCTTGTATTATGTCAATAGGTAAACTTAGTAACAAGGTTGTTGCTAACTCACTGATTGCTTTTATATTACTTGTTGATTGTTTTACAAGCAAATCAATCACATCTTGTTTAAGTTTGTCTTGATTAGCAATATATTGTAATTGCTGTAATTGACCAGCTCTAGATAGCCCCTGTTCAGGCAAGGTTTTAAACCATTCAAGATGTTCATAAATATAGGGCAATAAACCATTAATCATAAACACATAATAAAAACACTTTAAATAAGATTCTGGTGTTTGTTGACGGTCAAAAATAGCAAATAATAGTTGTTTCCCTAGCCCTTTTTGTTCTATTTCGAGCAATTGATGTAATTGTTGAACAGACCAATTTTGACGTTCAAGAATAATTTTTTCAGCACTTTGATTATAGCTAAACAAAGTTGAAACCAATCCATCTAAAAATAGATATAAAAACCATAATGGTAAATTTGGCGTGATCACATCAATATTTTTTTGTTCTGAATAAATGCGACTTTGCTGCATATTTTCAATATAGGTTGCTGCCAATACCTTACCAAAACGGATAATCTGTTCTGGCGTATAGTTATCCGTCCATTGTTGATAAAATAGCGCTCTTGCTTTTATTGGTTGTTTTTTCTCAGTGGAATAATAAATGATATTAGTCGCACCTGGAAAGCCTAGGCGCCCATAAACTCGCTTTGCACTATTATACGTTTGTGATAATTGATTTAAATCCTCTAAAACTAGAGGATCTTGACCTTGTAAAATATATTTACAAATGCGCTCAGGAATCAATTTATCTAACCCCCGCAAAATCTCAAAACACGCTAATAAATTGCGCTCATTATTGTCAACAGTATCCTTTACCATATTAATTTATCTTCCCAATCAGGATCAAAGCCACTACACGCATTTGCAACCGCCATATAGTTAGCATAACCTTCAGCGAGTAACACTGGAGGCAATTTATCGAGAGCTATTGGTCTATCTTTTAAACATGGCTTTTTACTAAAATAGAGGTCAAAAAGAGCAACAGGGATATTTTCTTCTGGTACCATGCTGCCACTAAATTCAATATTAATATACAGGTTAAGACTAGCAAAATACTTATAATAACCATAAAAACAACCTGCATCTTCAACATTGTCACGCTTATAATCCAATTTGGTTAAGATACCACGTATCGTGAAACTGTCAGTTAACCAACCTAAACGTTCATCAATAATGTCATCTTTAACTTTACTTATATCTGGTAATGAGTGAGTCAATTGATCAAATAGCTCGGGGACTTTGTAATCTTTAAGATGATCTTGCCATTTTACTGTGATAGCACTTGGCAACACTGCAGAGTGGGCAAGGGCAATGCGATTACCTTCATTTAGTTCTATTTCTTCATCTTCAGTTGTAATTAAGCTACCATCCTCAGTTGGTCTAAAGCTGTTTACTATCTGTCCATTTTCATCTAATTCAAGCCAGATTAAACGTTGAATAAGCCGTCCTACGATAGGATGTGGCTGTAAGTATTTTTGCCAATCCTCTACTCGCCATTGACGCTGTGTACACATAGCTTCATAAAAGCGGGTAATTTGCATATTAAGCAATTGCGTTAGTTCTTTTTTACTGTTGGAAAACTGTTTTTTTGCCTCTTTCACTAAGGCTTGATCTTCGCTTTTTCGGGCTTCTGGTAAGGATTTAATTTCGTCACCATCTGCATTTTTTAAATGCCATTTAAACTTATCATCAAAAATAGCCGTAAATGTGCGTTCACCATAATCAAGGGTTAACACACCATTATCATCTAGCCCTGCGGTAGATATGGTGCGATCAGCTAGTTCATCAGTAGTCCAGCCATTGCGTTCTGCAATACTTTCTACCAATAAGCGGGCTTTTTCTTGTACAGATGCAGCACGATAACGGCGGGCAAGCGATAACAAGAGTTGCGTGATCAACGGATCATCACTTTGAGCAAGCGGTTCAAGCATCGCTTCAATTTGCGCTCGTCGTTGTTGATGATCTTTCATAAAACTACGTAATAACGAAACTGCAATATGACCTTTAATACCACTAGTTAATGCTAATAATCCTTTCGCTTTAATGGCTGAACCAAGATAGACTGCCAAAGCCTCTTTTTTTATCTCTTCAAATACTTGTTCAAAAGTAATATTGGCATAACTAGGGTAGTATTGAGGGTGTTGCTGGTAGTAGCCAATATATCGCTGCAATCGCTTATCGGCTAATGAATTGGCTTTTGCTTCGGCATCTTCCACCGTTGGCATTCGCGTATCTTGCTTAATAAAGCTTTGTAAAATAAATTCGCCTAATTGCTGTTGGCTTTGCTGACTTAATAAGCGACTATAAATAATTAACAATGGATTAGCTGGATCTTTTAACTTGACCGCTAACCACGCCCACCATTCAATAATTTGAGGATCAACTACATCACCATTTTTCCATGTTAATGGCGGAATTAGATTTTTATCAAACCAGTCAAAATCAGCAGGTTTTTTACCTTTTAAGCCTTTTTGTGCATCGGTTAATAGTTTTTTAACGGTTAGATGTTGACTAATATCTTCGCCTAATTTTTCTAAAGCGACTAATAAAACAGCTTGTACAGTTTCGCGTTTTTCTTTTTTTAAGGCATTATTTAATGCTTTAATTGAAGATTTTTGTCCTAACTCTGCTAACCAATTAGCGGCGGCAATACGCACCTCTTGCTTTGCTGATGTTAAAGCTTGTTCAACTTGGCAATGAATATTAGTAATCACACTTAAAGCGTTTTGTGCGGCATAGCGTACTTGTTTACTTTCGCCCAAAGCTAATTCAAATAGATAAGCAACATATTTAGTTGGAATATTTGGGAAAGTTTGTAATATTTTAATGGTACTTTCTACATCAACATTAAGATAAGACAAGGCTTCTTGTTTGGGAGCAAAACCTAAGGCCTCATCAAGCAAAAATTCGTTTTCAGCAAAAAATGGCCATAATTTGTGTGGTTCATTTTCATAGACATCGTGATAGGTATCTTTGGTTAAAAATGGCACAGCAACGACATAGGGCACATGCTGAGAATAATTGAGTTTTACTAATACATCTGCAATTTGTCTAAGATCTAATTTTTTTATAAATTCATTTTTTTCAAATAATCTTTCGAAATAATAAACGCCTGTATCTTTATCAGCTAATTGAGTCACTCGTAATAGATGAAAAAGCGTAAATTCAGGTAGATTCTGTAACCTTTTTTTGGCTAATAAAAATTTAATATCGATATTTTTATTGATTTTTTTGAGTAACGCCGAATATTCAATCTTACCATTTAAATAGTGATAGACATCATCTAAATCCTGTGAGGTAATCGTTTTTAACGTTTTATAGTATTTTCTTGCCCAATTATATGGAAGGTTATATTTTTTGTTATCTTCAACTTCTTTTTGTGCCGCTTTTTCACTTTCTATTAAATGTTCTTCATAATTTTGCTGCAAAATATCACGAGCAATAATGGGTAAATCAACATCATCGATTGGCTCAAAATCAGGAATGATTAAAGTTGCTTGTTGTTCGGCTGTATTTGCACTTTCAAGTCGTGATAAAGCACTTTCTATCGCAGCAATGACCGTTTTGTTAGTTTCGTTAGCTAAGGCTTGTTGTAAGATTGTCGAATCGGAGGATATTCTAGCCTGTAATGCGGCAGCATGACTACGCTGCTTAACTGTGCCAGCAGTTAACAAACGTTGTAAATGGGGCTTTACTATTTCGACAGGGGAACTAAGTAACATTTCAGTTGCTAGCTGATTGACTTGTTTGGAGCTATTTAATGACTGCACAGCAATAAAATCAATCAGTGGCATTTGTAGTTCAGGATGTTTTCGAATATATTTTAATTGTTCGACTTGCCCTAATATCGCAATATCTTGATTCGGTAATTGTTTGAATAATTCGATATGCTCAATAACATAAGGTAATAGACCATTAATCATAAAGAAATATTGAAAACAGCTGCGATATGTAATATTTTGGCGGTCAAATATAGCAAATAATAACTTTTTACCTAATCCTGATTCCTCAATCTCTAACAACTCATGTAATTGTTTAATTGACCAATTTTTTCGCTCATCAATCCGCTCTTCATTGTTACAACAAATCGGTAACGTAGTAATCAATCCATCATATAACAGGTATAGAAACCAAGAGGGTAACTCTGGAGTAATAAGTTTAATAAAACGTAAATTACCACATAACGCCGTTAAAACTCGTGCAAAACGGATTATCTGTTCAAAAGTATAATCATCAGTCCACCGCTGATAAAAAGCCATTCTTGCTTTTTCGGATGAATTGGGTTCGTCACAAATATTTGTATAATGAAGGTCACAAGGTCTTCGAAGTAACTCATAAAGTTTAGTAGCCGTGTTTGAAGACTGACACAATTGATTTAAATCAACTAATACATTTAGTTCATCACCCTGTAAGATATATTGAGTAATGCGCGTTGGCATGGTTTTATCCAGTTCTTTTACTGGGTCAAATATAGTGGTAATTAATTGTTGTGATGATAATTCATTTATTTTTTTCATATTCCTTTCTTCTCCCATTCTGGATCAAATCCGCTACATGCCTTAGCAACAGCCATATAATCAGCATAACTTTCTGCTAGTAACACACGAGGATCTTTGCTAATTTCAATTGTGTTATTTTTAATTGTATCCACATCACCGATAACAAAAGGTGTAACGCTTTAATAACTATTGACATTGCTCCTTTAGCCAGTTTATTTCTTGCGTCCAAATATCAGGATCAATGGTTTCTAAGATAAGAGGAATTTCGTCAATTCTTGGATCTTGCATAATATATTTAAATGCAGTTTCACCAATATTGCCTTTGCCTAAACTGTGATGGCGATCGACATGGCTAGCAAATTCGCTTTTAGCATCGTTTAAGTGCATGCCTCGTAAGTATTGAAAACCGACTATTTTTTCGAACTCAGCAAAAGTTTCTTGGCAAGCTTGTTCGGTACGTAAATCGTAACCAGCGGCAAAAGCGTGGCAAGTGTCAATGCAAACTCCAACTCTGCTTTTGTCTTCGACTTGGTCAATGATTTGCGCAAGATGTTCAAATTTATAGCCTAAGTTAGAGCCTTGTCCAGCCGTATTTTCAATAACAGCAACCACATTTTGTGTTTTGTCGAGCGTAATGTTTATCGATTCGGCAATGCGTGCTAGGCATTCATCAACCGATATTTGTTTTAGATCGCTTCCGGGGTGAAAATTGAGTAATGTTAATCCTAATTGTTCACAACGTTGCATTTCGTCTAAAAAAGCAGTGCGTGATTTTTCAAGCTGTTCACTATCGGGGTGTCCTAAATTAATAAGGTAACTATCGTGTGGCAAAATTTGTTTGCTGGTAAAACCATATTTTTCGCAGCGTTTTTTAAAGCTGTCGATGGTGGCTGTTTCAAGCGGTTTGGCGTGCCATTGTCGTTGATTTTTGGTAAATAACGCAAATGCGGTTGCGCCAATTTGATAGGCATTTATCGGGGCGTTATCTACCCCACCTGCTGCACTTACATGTGCACCAATGTATTTCATTTTTTGTCCTAATAACGTTGTTAGTTTATGATTAGCGGATAATTAGTTCGAGCCGCTATTGCGTTGTAGCTGATCACGCAAATTAGGCGGTACACCTTTAATAACCAGTGAGTCAGTCTGTGGATCCCATTTTATACGTTCACCTAACAAATTTGAATCGAAGCTTAAGGTTAATCCGCCACCGCTGCCCGAGAATTTTTTAAGTTGGCGCAATGCACTACGATCAACGGGGAATGTGTCTTCTAAATCGTATTCACTATTTTTGACAAATTCAATAAAGTTGTTATCGTCACTTGTTGGTAGTTCGTTGGCTAGATTTTTTAGTTCAATTTCTTCACCAGCTTGTAATTGAGCTTGACAGTAATTGTAGACGCTTTCACGTGCGTTGGTTTTGTCTTGTTTGTCAAATTGCATTTCTTGGCAGTAATCATCTACCGCTTTAACCAGTGTTTTGTTTTGTGCTTTCGCATCTAATCCTTCATTAGCACCTAGGTAGTCCATAAAAAAGTCAGATACTTTTCGCCCTACTCGTCCTTTTAAAAAGGTTAAATATCGTTTTGAGTCGGCTTGGGTTTCCCATTCGGTCATGTCTATACGGGCAATAATATCGGCATGGTCAATGTCTAGATATTGCGTTTCGCTAATATCTAAGTCTTCATTAACTAACATACTTAAACAACTATTTAACACCGCAATAATTAAGTATTCAACCGCCAAATAACGATATTGGCAAAACACCACCGTTCCTCCTTCTGCAAAAGGATATTTGGCAAGTTCGTTGCGTAGTTGTTTGGTTGATTCTTGGCTGAAATGTAAAAAATCTTGATTGCCTAGCCGTAGTTCTTTTAGTGATTGTTCAAATAAGCTTTCGCTATTAAATAATCCATAGGCTTTGCTTTTGTTATTATAGATGCGGTTGATATCTTCAATTAGATTAACAACCGCTTGCTCGTTGTCGAGCATTGAGTCACGAAGTTGTAGTTCAATTTCGGTGTCGCTTTTTCTAATTAATTTATGCAGTATGATCTTTTCTATTTGTACGCTCATTGGTGAGGTTCCTATTGGATCGCTATAATCATTAAGGACATTATTTTATCAAAGCGCTGAAAAAGTGCTATTAACAATTTGCCAGTCTGTTAAACTAGCACAGTTAAATTGCATAAATCTATACTGAAACGTATAGTTACCTGAAACTTTTTGACAAGATTTAACTACACGTAAGCGCAGTCGCGATAGCAAGGTTTAGATAATCGCTATCAGTTATAATCATTAAAATTAAGAAATAAGTAAAAATCGAAAACTGAATTTATTATTTTGCTAATATACCTAACAAGCAATTTGGGGGTATCATTATCAATGTAAAATAATGATTATGCTTTTTATACTGAAACGTATAGTTACCTGAAACTTCTTTACAATATTTATCAACGGAAAATTAAAAGCAATGGCTCACTCTATTGATGTTTATAATGATTTTAAAAATAAAAAAATCAGTGCACTATTTTGGCAATATGCGCTGCCAGCAGTGATTGGAACGATTGTTAATACACTTTATAATATTATTGATGGCATTTTTATTGGCCATTGGATCGGGCGCGAGGCGTTAAGTGCTGCTGGTCTTATTTTACCTGTGATGAATTTAGCAGCGGCAATTGGTATGTTAGTTGGAATCGGTTCGGCCAGTCGGATTTCAATTTTTTTAGGTCGTGGTGAAAACGACAAGGCCGAAAAAGTCGCTGGTACGTCGTTTATGCTAACTGCAGTACTGAGTGGTTTTACGCTGTCAATGCTGCTTATTTTTATTGATCCCGTGTTACGTTTTGTCGGTTCTAGCCCTGTTAACCATGTTTATGCTAGAGAGTTTTTAGAGATTTTTCTACCTGGTAGTATCTTTTTAACCCTCACTTTTAACTACAACAATATGATGCGTGCAAGTGGTTACCCTTTTAAAGCCATGGTAACTATGTTTGTCAGTGTGATTGCTAATATTATTTTAGCGCCAATTTTTATTATTGGTTTAGGCTGGGGGATGCGTGGAGCTGCAATGGCAACGACGTTATCGATGATGATTAGCTTTGTATTTGTTATGCAACATTTTTTAAATAAAAACAGTAATATCAAGCTTTATCGTCGTAATTTTAAGTTGGACTTTTCAATTGCAAAATCGGTTATATCAATCGGTTTATCGCCTTTTTCAATGCAAATGGCGGCATCAATCGTTGTAGTGTTTATTAACTGGCAACTTAATCGTTATGCTCCACTTGCTAATGTGTCGGGCGATGATTCAATTGCTGCTTTTTCTAATGCTAACCGGCTTATTACTTTAGTGATTATGATTGTCATTGGTATCAACCAAGGTATGCAACCTATTATTGGTTATAATTATGGTGCTAAAAATTATGATCGCGTTAAAAAGACTTTCTTTTATGCTGTGAAAGTAGCAACGGTTGTAACTTCGCTCGGTTTTGTATTAGGATTTTTTATTCCAGATATGTTGGTGCGAGCTTTTAGTTCCGAGGAAGATTTAGTGCAACTTTCGGCTATTGCATTACGATTTACTACACTCTCTTTTATTTTTGTTGGCTTTCAAATGGTTACCACTAGCTTTTTCCAATGTATTGGTATGGCAAAAATTTCGATTTTATTAAGTCTTTCAAGGCAAATTTTGATTTTGTTACCAGCACTTTATATTTTACCATTATTTTTGGGTTTTGATGGTGTTTGGGCTGCTGCCCCAACGGCCGATCTGTTATCAACAGGTACAGCTTGCCTTGTGCTTTATTGGTATTTTAAATCACTCAAGAAAAGACATTGTTGTAATTAATACTGCCGTTTAAGTTAATCAGGGCTTAACGCCCTTTTTAATTTAGCCCAATTTTATTTACTGAAGTCGTTTTTATTTTTGTTCACAAAATTCATGCTTAATTCCATTTTCACAAGCTTTTTTAAACAATTCTTTCGCTTTTTTGGTATCTTTTTTAACATCATAGCCATTAAAATATATCACACCAAGATTCCATTGTGCGTAAGGATCATTTTGCTCGGCTGCTTTTTCCAACCAAATTTTAGCTAAACTATAATCTTGTTCAACAACTTTACCATCAAAATACATATCACCTAAAGAATATTGAGCATTTACATTGCCATTTTCGCTCGCTTTTTGATACCATTCCAAAGCTTTCGTTATATTTTGTTCAACACCTTGGCCTTTTTCGTACATATACCCTAAATTAAATTGAGCTTCGTCGTCTTTTTCTGCTGCTTTTTGAAACCATTCAAAAGCTTTGGTGTAATCTTGTTCAACTTCTTCACCTTTATAATATAAGCTAGCGATATTAGTCATAGCATATACAATACCTTGTGCCGCAGCTTTTTCGTACCATTCTATTGCTTTTTGCGCATCTTTTGTGACAGAAATACCATAAAGGTACCTAACGCCAAGATAAAATTGTGCTTCTGGATTATTTTCTTCTGCCGCTTTTTTGTATAATTTGTCAAAACTCAAATCTCGAAAATCTTGAGCATAAGATGGGTTTGAGAAACATATGAACAATAAAAATAATGCAACTAATTTTTTCACGTTATATTGCTTATTAGTAAAACTTAATGAAGTTAAAATATATATTTTAATTTATTATAAACTAAAATTACTGAACTATTTTTAGTAATATCAAAATAAAACAAAAGTCTATTAATTCCGTTCAGTATTTCGTATTGTAGCCTTATTATGTCGAAGCCGATAAGTTTGTAATACTCGATAAGGTCACAAACATAAGACACAGAAAAATCAATATAACCCCAAACCACCCAACTAATGACATTTGTTCGCCAATAATTAACATCGCTAATATGGCCGCAATAACAGGCTCTAATAAGCTGATTGTAATAGCCGAACTAGCCGATATTTTAGATAAACCATAACCATAACATAAATACCCCATAAACATGGGGATCAATGCTATATAAATACAAACAGCAATATTGGTTAGTGAGTCAAATAATGCAGTCCCTGTGAGTAACATAACGGGTATGAGTAAGATGCCACCAAAGCCAAAGGTTGCCCCCATGGCCGATTTTGTTGATATGCCTTTTAACATTAATTGACGAGCTGACCATGAATATAAGGCATAGGTAAATCCAGCAATTAATCCTAATAAAATACCTATAGTGGTGTGTTCATATTGCGTTGTGGTGGAATTATCTTCTGAAAAGGCAAGTAAAATCATCCCCAAAATACCAAAGGCTGCTCCTATTACCCATTGTTTAGTTAGGCGAAAATCACGACTAATATATTCAATGAGGGCTGAAAGGATCGGGGCTGATCCAATAGAAACTACTGTTCCAATTGTTACACCCGATAAGCGCATAGAGCTATAAAAAGCTAAAGGATAAATCATAACAGCAATAGCACCAACAATAAGTAAGTGAACATGCTTGATTAATAAATGGCGTTCTTTGATTATTTTAGATATTGCCAATGTACATTGTAAAATGCCACCAATACCCATTGCTAGCGAGCCAATGAGTAAAGGTGAAAGCGAGGGCGCAAATGTAGCAGCTGTGCCCGTTGTCCCCCATAAAATAGATGCTAATATGACAGCTAAAATACCAAGTACTTTATTCATTAGATAGGTGATTACTCAATATTTTGTACTTGCTCACGAATTTGTTCAATAAGTACTTTGAGTTCAATCGCACTGGCTGTCACATCAGCATTGATTGATTTAGATGCAATAGTGTTAGTTTCTCGATTAAACTCTTGCATCATAAAATCCAATCGACGACCTATCGCTTCGTTTTTCTTTAAGATCGAATAAGTTTCTTTAACATGTGTCATTAGGCGATCAAGCTCTTCGGCAACATCAATTCGCTGGGCAACCATCACTATTTCTTGCTCTAGGCGAGAATGATCCAGTTCAATATTAGCTTCAGCCAATTTACTTTTTAAACGTTCTTTTTGCCATTCAAGTATTTGCGGCATCCAATTACGAATCTTATCCACTTCTACGGTAATGGCTTCTAAACGTTTAACAATTAAATCACTAAGCGCTTTACCTTCACGTTCTCGAACAGCTTTAAACTCGTCGATAGCTGTATCAAGTAACGCTAGGATTTCTTGTGATATGCTGTCAAGATTTTGTTCTTTTGCCGACAATACGCCTGGCCAACGAAGTACATCAATCGGGTTAACTTGTCCTGATTGATGCTCTGTTTGAACCCAATTAGCGGCATTTAAAATTTGCTTAGCAAGATCTTTATTTAACGAAAGTTCTTGATTTTGCGCTGCAGGATCTAATTCAAAACGTAAATTACATTCGATTTTACCACGAGTTAGACGATTACGGAGTCGTTCACGTATCATCGGTTCAAGTGAACGAAACTGTTCTGGTAGGCGGATATAGGTTTCTAAATAACGTTGATTAACTGATCGGAGTTCCCATGAGGCGGTTCCCCAAGATTGATTTAACTCCTTTCTGGCATAGGCGGTCATACTGGAAATCATAATTGCTTCCTAAATTTATAAAAAACTTGCTGGGCATTGTACCACATATTCTGTATAATATGCTCTTAGCTTAGGCTAAACATCAACCTTATCTTGTTGATGTCCCCCTAAATAATTAGCTCAAAAAAGATATTTTTTAATTGTAACATCTGGAGAATTGCATGCGCCCGTCAGGTCGATCTGCGGAACAAGTCCGCCCTATCAAAATAACCCGTCATTATACTAAGCATGCAGAAGGTTCTGTATTAGTTGAGTTTGGTGAAACTAAAGTACTTTGCAATGCCACTATTGATGAAGGTGTGCCACGTTTTTTAAAGGGGCAAAACCAAGGTTGGGTAACTGCTGAGTATGGAATGCTACCTCGTGCAACCCATTCACGAACTCAACGTGAAGCGGCTAAAGGTAAGCAAACCGGCCGCACTATGGAGATTCAACGCCTTATTGCCCGTTCACTACGTGCAATGATCGACCTTAAATTATTAGGTGAATATACTATCACGTTAGATTGCGATGTTATTCAAGCAGATGGTGGTACCCGAACTGCGTCAATTACTGGTGCTTGTGTAGCACTAAATGATGCAATCAACAAAATGGTTGCAGATGGTAAAATTAAACAAAATCCAATTAAATCATTAGTTGCTGCTGTTTCTGTCGGTATTGTCGATGGACAAGCAGTGTGTGACTTAGAATACATAGAAGATTCAAACGCTGAAACCGATATGAATGTTGTTATGACTGACGATGGTCGTATGATTGAAGTGCAAGGCACTGCTGAAGGCGAACCTTTTAGTCATGACGAATTATTAAAACTGTTAGAGCTAGCAAAAAATGGCATCAAAACTATTATTGATGCACAAAAACAGGCCTTAAAAGATTAATTGGAGAGGATCGATGAAATCATATAAAAGTGAATTTATTGAATTTGCATTAAATAGGCAAGCATTAAAGTTTGGTGAATTCACCTTAAAATCGGGACGCAAAAGTCCCTATTTCTTTAATGCAGGATTATTTAATACAGGTAAAGATCTGGCTTTATTAGGTCGTTTTTATGCAGCCGCACTAATGGATGCTAATTTAGAGTACGATGTCATTTTTGGTCCAGCCTATAAAGGTATCCCTATTGTTTCATCAACCGTTGTTGCACTATCTGAACATCATAATGTTGACATTCCTTACTGCTTTAACCGTAAAGAAGCAAAAGATCATGGCGAAGGCGGTAATTTAGTAGGTAGTTCGATCTATCAACAGCGTGTTATGTTGGTCGATGATGTTATTACTGCCGGAACTGCTATTCGTGAATCGATGAAAATATTAGCAGATAACCAATCTAAACTTGCTGGCGTACTGATTTGTCTAGATCGTCAAGAAAAAGGTCGTGGTGAACTGTCAGCAATTCAAGAAATTAAACAAACTTATCATTGCAATGTAATTTCAATTATTACGCTTGATGATTTAATCCAGTACCTCTATAAAGATCCAGCTCGAAAAGATCAAGTAACGCAAGTTGAAGCTTATCGGTCTGAATTTGGGATAAAGTAATAACAAATTACTTTTCTATATTTATAAAAACTAAAGCCTCGAAAGAGGCTTTAGTTTTCATGTTTTATCTAGAAATTTTTATTATCAGTAAGATAAATTCCACAATAAAGTAAAATAATTGCTTTTATTTTTTTAAGATTTAATCATCATATCAAGCCTTTTAAATTTTATTTATATTATTAATCATGATAATTAATTTATATGAAACAAGTAAATTGTTAGAATAATAACTAATAATCAAATGTTTTCAAATTAAATTAAATTAAATTAAATAGAAATATAAGTAGGTATAAATATGGAAGAATCTTTTAAACCCCGTAGTTTATCAATTAGTGAATTATTTGGTGATACAAAAAATCTTTATAAAATACCAAAGTATCAAAGACCTTATAAATGGGAAAGTGAACAAGTTGAACAGTTATGGGACGATATTTTAGAATCATATGAAAATGACGTACCAAATTACTTTCTTGGCTCTGTTATTACAGCAAATTCTTATGATGAACCTAATTCCCCTTATATTGATGTTGTCGATGGACAACAAAGATTAACAACGTTAATGATACTATTTTGCGTTATACGTGATTATTTTCCGAATCTTAATCTACATGATAATTTAAATCCCCTTTCTGTAAACATTGATATTATCCGTTCTGCAATAATCTTTAATAGCCGAGCTTCACGTTTAAGATTACACACTCATAGCTCTCATCAATCTGATTTTGAAGCGTATATTTTAAACGAGGGAGCAACAAAAATATTGCCGCCTCCATATAAATATCAAATTAAAAATGATCAAGAACCCAAATTTAAATTTATTAATACCGCACTAATTTTTAAAGAGAAATTAAATTCTTTACCTGAAAATAAACTTGGAGAGTTAATTAATTACTTGTTTTACCAAGTTAAAATTATACGTATCGATTGTACCAGTCGTGATTTTGCTATTAAATTGTTTCAGGTGCTCAATAATAGAGGTTTAGATTTAACTTCTGCTGACTTAATAAAAAGTTTTTTATTAGAAAAGCTTTATAAAAAATATAAAGATGATTTAGCCACTTCAAAATTAAAAGAAGATAGTTTTATGTCTGATTGGCGTGAAATGGAGCAGCTCATTAAACAATGTGACGATATAAGTTTAAATGATTTGTTTATTATTTACGCACATTATTTATTAGGCTCAAATCAAAAAAAATCATTCACTGAAGAGCTACAAAACTTATTCGAAAATCAAGATCCTAATCAAGTCATAGCCTCATTAAAACAATTTGTTATTAATTATTACGAAAAAATATATTGTTCAAAAGATAAAAATATTTATTCATTCCAATATTTGAGATGGAGTAATTATTGGAAAGCGATATTAATGACAGCCATTACAACAAATTATAAAGATTTTGATGAATTAGTTTTTGAACTAAGACGCTTTTATTATTTATATTGGATTGCGGGAAAAACATTATCCCAAGTAAAGCAGACTTCTTTTAATGTCATTAAAGCACTGAAAGAAAAAAAACATATCAATTATTTAAAAGCAATCTTTTCAAATAAGTTAAATTCCGAAAAGATTTATGAATTAGCGATATCTCAGCTAACTTCTAATATGGTTGATAAAGAAGCATGGATTAAACCTCTTTTGATTTTAATTGAGTATGATCTAACCGATCAATCTAATCCTATTTTATTAAAACTTAATAATGACTTGCACCTTGAACATATATTACCTAAAAAATATAAGACTATTGCAGAATGGAATCATATCACCGAAGAAGTAAAAAACAGATGGTTACATAGTATTGCTAATTTGACATTATTAAGCGGTAAAAAAAACATTGATGCTAGTAATAATCCTTTCAATGTCAAAATGATCGTATATCAGGGTAATCATACTAATAACACGACTGCATTTCGCCTTTCTCAAAAAGTATTAGATGATTTTAATCAAAAAACATTTAATCAACAATGGCATGAAGATGCATTAAAAGATCGTTATAATTGGATACTTGCACGATTAGAAAAATTATTAGCTATAGATTTTACATTAGTAAAGCAGATAGATACCCCAAAAATGGCAAAATAATGATCAATCAACTAATATGATGTGTAGGAATCAATTGTTGGTTATAGGAAATAGTCAGTTAAACTACTGTAATAAACTTTCATAAAATAAAATTAACGCCGTATCACCAACAAGTGATATGGCGTTAATATCATAAAGAAAATTATTATCAATTTGAATAAACGTATTACGGCCATTCATTCAACCGTTTGTAATACAAAAAGACCTCATGAAGCACTAACTCTCCCTGACATATCTTTATATATTTCTAAACTGCCTACACGGCAGTGAACCATAACCAACATTTGTCCATTTTCGCCCTGGATTTCTAAACCGCCTACACGGCGGTAAACAATTTTATGATAGTTAAAGTATCAAAATAGGTATTTCTAAATATTGGCCTCGGCGACCTCAGGACTAAGGTCTAAGGTCCAAGGAGCAAACAACATAAGTGCTGTAAAACGGGAAGTACCCATAGAAGTTGCCAAAGTGTGAGCCCACAGTGAACGGGTGGCTATCCTTAACCTTAGCAGCTTCCTTCCAGTAGTCGTCGTCGGTATCGCTCATCCAGTAGTTGTCGTCGGTATCGCTCGTCCAGTAGCGGTTGTCGACAAAGCTAGCACCAGTGTAGCCGTACATGCTGCCCCACTCGGAAAAAAAGCCTGCACCAATATAGCGCATGTAATTATTATCTGATGAAGATGGGCTGGCGCCTACAGGACCTGCCGCGTTAGTTAAATCCCTGATCCTTGGCATCCGGTAGCCTATATTATTACACCATGCTAACTGGTCATTATGACGTCTACCATTAACATATCCATTGGGATTATCCCGAACGACGAACCACTGCCTCAACACAAATCCATATTTTACTACCTCAATGCCATATCTATCTCTACCCACTAACTCAAACGTTTGCGGTAACTTTGGTACAGCAATTCGGCTAGGATTTGGATTATCCCATTGATTTCTGGCCTCTGGACCTGTTAACTTAACACGGGCGACAACTTTTGCAAAATCCTCCCAAGGAATCCAATAGTCATTATTAGCTACAACATTTGTCACTGTTGCTGTAATTCCCTCATGCGTGACCGGTTCCCATGTCAAGTCTCTCACATCTATTCCTGTTATAAGTAAATCAAAATATAAATTATGCGCTCCTGTAGTTGGAAAATTGAGGTTGTATGATTTAGGATCGATTGATTGAACTAGGAAGCCCTTCTTAGGATTCCATATGTCAGCTGGACCTGCGTATTCGTCATTACCCAAAAATAGATTCGGCCTTGCATAATGGATAACTGCCGACGGTAGCAGTATTGCATCACTACGATTACCCGTTCGAACCTTTTTGCCATTCGCCTGTACATTCCATAAAGAAGACAATAATAACA
>NZ_JAGGHR010000029.1:0-28620 GCF_024104075.1 Gilliamella sp.
GTACTGCATTTTGTTCCACCTGTCAAGTAATATTTTGTTTTATTTCGATTTTTTGTGGTTACTCGCTTATTTAATAAGCTTATCTTTCTAAAGCGATGAAAGTATAACCATTTATAAAATAGTTGGCTAGTTTTTTAGCGGACTTTTTTGTAAAGAAATGTAAAGATGAAAACGATTCGGCTTTAGTGATAAGTTAATTTTATAATTAAAATACGGTGTTATCTTTAGGATTTTTTAACTTTTGTGGAATGATTAATATTGCTGATAACATCTAAAACACAAACACGCCCAACAGCCCAGTTTGGCGTGCTAGCTTTACTTCATTATCGGCATATTTTGACGATCTGATAAGGCAAGCTTATTAATATTGTGGTGCTATAAGCGTGTTTTTTGCTCTAAAATCTCTCAGGTAGACTATTGATTTTATTTAATTATTTATTTTATATTTTTAAATAAAATCAAACATTTATAGATTAGCATTTTTGTTATTATGACTACTTAATTCCACTTTATAAGGTGCATTACATATCGTTAATACATCACTACAGCCTATTGCTTGGTTATTTTTATCTATAATACTCAACATCAAATTCTTAAATGTCGTTACTCCACTTTGTCCGTCTCCATCATCATCTCCCCAATAGTTATAACGTGTGACTAAGTAACTTATACTCACTAAGTTACTTGATCTTAATGTAGAAACCATCATGCCTATATCTGCAAAACTTTGCTCACCCACTGGTAACTTAATCGGGTTTGTCGCACTTGAAGTGTTGGTTAATAGTGTGATTTTTGTTACAGCTATTTTTTGTATTTTAACTTAGTATATGTTTTAGACTTAACTTTCAAGAATTACTATTCAACTATCAACTTGCTGATGACAGTAATCTGGCATTTAATTATTTTGTATTGAACTCACTTAGGTTATATAATCTTAATTTTATTATAATAAAGGAGTCTGTGATGTGCTTACCTATGTTTAAATATCACCCAAATGCATATCAACTCGATATTTTTGTTAATGAAAAGGGAATTTGTTCCGTTTGTAATCAAAAACGAACAATAAAATATAATTTGGTACCTTATTGTGTTGAAGATCCTGATTATATCTGCCCATGGTGTATTGCCGATGGTTCGGCTGCAGAAAAATATCAAGGTCAATTCAACGATAATTATGGTGTAGAAGATGTGCCATCCGAAATGTTAGACGAAATAGTATTAAAAACCCCGAGTTATTCATCATGGCAACAGGAAGTTTGGTTATCGCATTGTAACGAACCTTGTGCTTTTATTGGTTATGTTGGAGCCAAAGAAATTGAACCCTATTTTGATGAAATCTTAGATGATATCCAAGACTATCCCGAAGAATTGATAAAATCGTCTTTATCGAAAGACGGGACGTTCGTTGGCTATTTGTTTGAGTGTGTGCAATGTGCTAAAAAAAGGTTGCATGTTGATTGTGATTGATTTTAATAACTCTATACAGAGTATCGATTTAATATGCTAAATTAAAATAAGAAATAATAGTGTGCAATATC
Source organism: Gilliamella sp. (assembly GCF_024104075.1). Taxonomy (NCBI): domain Bacteria; kingdom Pseudomonadati; phylum Pseudomonadota; class Gammaproteobacteria; order Orbales; family Orbaceae; genus Gilliamella; species Gilliamella sp. The sequence continues at coordinate 1,539 of NZ_JAGGHR010000029.1, forward strand.
TCACTGATAAAAGGAAATAACTAGGAAAACTGCAACCATGAAAAAATACCATTGTTATTAACTATATTGTTGTTTAGTTGGTTTAATACTAATTATACGTTCGCCAATACTCAAACTGCATCATCTCAATATAAAAAGCAGTTTGCTGACGTTGCTGATGTTGCCGCTTTTAATGATTATATTGCTTGCTATCCCGTATCTGAACATCTTAATACATATAAAAAAATCGCCAGCCATATCAGAGATACTCATTACCATTTTTTAAGTGATGCTAACTATAATCAACTTGAAAACCAACTTAAAATCATCTTAGAAGATTAGCAGTTATATTTCAAAACTATTTCTTTTTCTTCCATGATCGTTATAAAAACCTTGTTCGTGGCGTATTGTGTATGCAATGACGCCACAAATAGATAACGCTAGGTTAGCGCACTATTCAAGCAATAGCGAAAATAATTTGTGCTACGGTAATTTGATATGATCAATATACCCTTTTACAATATTTACACTTTTTTCAAAGAGTTTTTTTTCATTTTCGTTAAAGTCGAGCTTGATCACTTTTTTAATACCATGTTGATCTAAAATAGCAGGAACACCAATTGCAACATTTTTATAGCCATATTCGCCGTCTAAAATACAACTAAGCGCTAATGCTCGGTGGCTATTAGTGAATATATGTTGGCAAATTTCGGTGATAGTGCTAGCTATGCCATATTCGGTGCAATGCTTACGGTTAGCAATTTCAAAGCCCATTTTTCGAGCTTGCGTGCCAATTTGTTCAAAATCAATTTTGTTTTTTTCTAAATCATTAAGATTAATTCCATAAACCGATGAATGCGACCAAACAGGGAATTGTGAATCACCATGCTCACCTACAATAAAGGCATCAATGCTTTGTGGACCAATATCCATTTTTTCACCCAATAATCGACGCAAACGTACCGTATCAAGCCATACTCCTGTACCAATCACTCGATGACGAGGCAAGCCAGATAGTTTCCAGACTTGATATGTAATGGCATCGCAAGGATTGGTGGCAATTAAAAATATGCCTTTAAAACCATTGTTCATCATATCAGGCACTATGTTGGCAATGATTTTAGAGGTTCCTGCAAGCTCTTCTGCACGGCTTTTTTGAGCTATGCCTGAAGTTACACTGATAATCGCAATATCAATATCGGCGCAATTGGTCGATTCGCGTAAACTGACTTTAACCATATTTTGCCGATAGGCTGCCGCATCTAGTAAATCTTGTGCATGCCCATAGGCTAATTCTTTATTAAGATCAACAAGTGCAATTTCTTCGCAAATACCTCGGTTAACCAATGTATAAGCCGTTGTTGATCCCACATTACCCACGCCGATAATCATCACTTTTCGCAGTTTCATATTAAGCCTCGCTTTATTAAAAAATAAGGTAAAACAACAAGTGTTTTTCATAGTATAAAGCTAGATTAGTATGATTTAATAAATAATCTTTTCTACTTTAACTATTATTTAAATAGATGGAATTAGCTACTAATTATTTTGGTTTTATATACAATGAATTAATAACATAGCTATGTCTAAAGTTAATTGAGATCGTGAACTTTAAAAAAAATTGACTTTTACCTTTTAAATGATAATAATTCTCATTAACATTTAAATTTATTGCTATAAATAATTGGCAATGAAGTGTCACTACTACAAGTAATTAAATTGAAAGATATTTGTTAGAAACAATCACTGAATTTTGCTATTTGTTTATGAGTTAAACGCTAGGAGTCGCTAATGAAGTTCAATTTTTTGAAAAATCGTAAAATATTATTAAAGGTTATTTTAACTTCGTTAATTATTTTGACAGGTATGCACAAATCTGCACAAGCGTCAGAAAGGAAATTTAAAGTCGTTACTACCTTTACGGTTATTCAAGATATTGCGCAAAATGTAGCTGGTGATGCTGCTATAGTAGAGTCAATTACCAAAGTCGGCGCAGAAATTCATGAATACGACCCCACCCCGCAAGATATTACCAAAGTGCTTTCAGCAGATTTAGTGTTATGGAATGGCCTTAATTTGGAGCTTTGGTTTAAACGCTTTTTTGAAGATGTAAAAGATGTCCCATCCGTTGTTGTGACTGAAGGTATTGAGCCGATGCCAATCCGCGAAGGAAGCTATAAAGGTAACCCTAATCCACATGCTTGGATGTCGCCAACACTAGCCTTAATTTATATTGAAAATATTCGCGCGGCATTTGTCAAATATGATCCTAAAAATACGGCTATTTATAATAGAAATGCTGCTGATTATATTGCTAAAATTAAAGCGCTTGATGCACCATTACGCGAACGGTTGGCCAAAATCCCTGAGGCAAAACGTTGGCTTGTGACCAGCGAAGGAGCTTTTAGTTATCTAGCTCGCGACTATAATTTGAAAGAAGCTTACTTATGGCCAATAAACGCTGAACAACAAGGCACACCTCAGCAAGTTAGGCAATTAATTGATTTAGTGCGAGCAAATGATATTCCTGTCATTTTTAGTGAGAGTACTATTTCAGATAAACCCGCTAAACAAGTGAGCAAAGAAACCGATATTAAATATGGTGGCGTTTTGTATGTCGATTCGCTTTCAACTAAAAATGGTCCTGTTCCAACTTATATTGATTTGTTAAAAGTGACCGTTGAAACCATTGCTAAAGGATTTGAAAAATAATGACTCAAATTTGCTTGAAAGTTGATGATATTACGGTGACTTATAATAATGGCCATACTGCAATTTATGATGCTAGCTTTAGCTTAAACGGTGGTACTATTTGTGCTTTAGTTGGTATTAATGGTAGTGGCAAGTCAACGTTATTTAAAAGCATTATGGGAATGGTTCATCCAACCCGTGGGCGTGTAACTTTTAATGATTTCTCAGTAAATCAAGCTTTAAAGCAAAATATCATTGCCTATGTGCCACAAACCGAAGAAGTCGATTGGGATTTTCCTGTTCTGGTGTCGGATGTAGTAATGATGGGACGATACGGGCATATGTCTTTTTTACGTATTCCAAGCAAAGAAGACAAAAAACAAGTTAATATTGCTCTTGAACGTGTGAACATGCTTGATTTTAAGCATCGTCAAATTGGCGAACTTTCTGGTGGGCAAAAAAAACGAGTATTTTTAGCTCGAGCATTAGCTCAACAAGGTAAAGTGCTGTTGCTAGATGAGCCCTTTACTGGAGTTGATGTTAAAACCGAAAATGCCATTATTGATTTATTGAAAGATCTGCGTGAAGAAGGCCATTTAATTTTAGTTTCAACCCATAACTTAGGTAGTGTTCCTGAATTTTGTGATCAAGTGGTATTAATTAATCAAACCGTACTGGCCTTTGGTCCAACTAAAACAACTTTTACACCGCAAAATTTAATGACCACCTTTGGTGGTGCACTACGTTACCTTAGTTTATCAGGCGAGAAACTGCATAATGACGAAGATCCTCGTAAAGTATCCATATTAACTGACGATGAGCGTGCTGCTATTTTTTATGGCGAAGGTAAGCATGATTCCCCCCATCGAGATTTATTGATTGACCATCACGATAATAAACCCAAGGGGTAACAATAAATGGAACTTTTACTTGAACCATTTACCTACGATTTTATGCTTAAAGCAATTTGGGTAAGTAGTATTGTTGGCGCTGCTTGTGCTTTTTTATCGGCTTTTTTAATGTTAAAAGGTTGGTCACTAATGGGCGATGCGCTATCGCACTCTGTTGTACCTGGCGTTGCTGGTGCGTATGCACTTGGACTACCTTATTCAATTGGAGCATTTTTTACTGGGTTACTGGCGGCACTTGCAATTACGTTGGTTCGTGCCTTTACACGCTTAAAAGAAGACGCCACTATCGGTTTTATTTTTTCAACCTTTTTTGCTGTCGGTTTGTTAATTATTTCGCTCAATCCAACATCTGTTAATGCACAAACTATTATATTTGGTAATATTCTTGGAATTGATGATAGCGATATGTGGCAAGTGCAAATCATTATTTTGGTATCATTTATACTACTTTTCTTTTTTTGGAAGGATTTGTTAGTTGTCTTTTTTGATGAAACTCATGCCAGATCGATTGGATTAAAACCATTAAAACTAAAAATCCTATTTTTTACTATTTTAAGCGCATGTACCGTTGCAGCATTACAAACAGTTGGGGCTATTTTAGTAATAGCTATGGTTGTTACCCCTGGGGCAACCGCTTACTTACTGACTAATCGATTTTCTCGGCTATTGATTATCTCGGTTCTTATTGGCACTATAACTAGTGCTGTTGGTGCTTGGATTAGCTACTTTTTAAATGGCGAAACTGGTGGCGTTATTGTAACGCTACAAACGCTGATTTTTATTGCCGCATTTTTATTTGCTCCAAAGCAAGGATTTATTGCCAATCATCTTCAGATCCGTAAAAGCCGTTTAAATAAAGGGAGAAAGGTATGACAGAGTTTTGGGAATTTATCTACTATCCTCTGACCCTTCCTCTTATTCAGCGTGCAATTTTAGCTGCACTAGCAACTGGTATAGTTTGTGCTTTGCTTTCTTGCTTTTTAGTTTTAAAAGGCTGGTCCTTAATGGGGGATGCAATTTCGCATGCGGTTTTACCTGGAATTGTGCTAGCCTATTTAGCAGGTATTCCCATTATAATTGGTGCTTTTGCTTCAGGCCTATTTTGCTCGGTTGCAACAGGTTACATCAAAGAAAATAGCCGATTGAAAGAGGATACCGTAATGGGGATTGTATTTTCGGGTATGTTTGCTTTTGGTTTAGTATTATTTTCAAAAGTAGATACTTCACAGCATTTAAATCATATCCTATTTGGTAGTGTACTTGGCACTAGTTATGACGAGCTTAAAAAGATCATATTTATTGCTACAATTGTATCAATCTTAGTTATTATAAAACGCCGCGATCTTATGCTTTACTGCTTTGATCCGCTGCAAGCCAAAGTTGTTGGACTACCAGTTAAACTATTACATTATGGTTTATTAAGTGTGTTAGCTTTAACCATTGTAGGTTCATTAAAAATAGCGGGTATGATTTTAGTTATTGCTATGCTAATAGCTCCAGGTATAACTGCTTTTTCGTTAACTAAACGTTTTGAATGGATGTTAGTAATTGCTGTGTTAGTTTCCACATTTTCAACGGTGGCGGGCACCTTGATAAGTTATTATGCTGATGCATCAACTAGTGCTTGTATTGTTATTTTGCAGGCAACCATATTTTTATTTGCTCAGGTTTATCAGTTTATTACTAGCAAAAAATTACGCCACTAAAATTATTCTTGTAACTATTGTAAAGAAGCCGTCTTTAGAAATACTTTTTTACAGCTATAAAAAACAGCGTAATGATATTTTTAAGCCATTTTACGCTGTTATTATTAATTTAATTGTTATTCATCATCCAAATATTTACTATTATCAGCATAATTATCAAAACGTGAAAACTGACCTTGGAATTTTAATCGAACTTTCCCAATTGGTCCGTTTCGCTGTTTTCCTAGAATAATTTCAGCAATGCCTTTATGTTCTGAGGCTTCGTTATAAACCTCATCACGATAGATAAACATTATCACATCAGCATCTTGTTCGATAGAGCCTGATTCACGTAAATCAGAGTTAACTGGTCTTTTATCGGCTCGTTGCTCCAAACTACGATTAAGCTGAGATAGTGCAACAACAGGAACTTGTAATTCTTTAGCCAAGGCTTTTAGTGAACGCGATATTTCGGCAATTTCTAAAGTACGATTTTCAGAAATATTCGGTACACGCATAAGCTGTAAGTAATCAACCATTATCATACTTAAGCCTTTATGTTCCCGATAAATACGTCTTGCTCTTGAGCGTAATTCCATTGGCGTTAAACCTGATGAGTCATCGATATAGATGTTTTTCTTTTCGAGCAATAGTCCCATTGTGCTTGAGATTCTTGCCCAATCATCGTCTTGCAGTTGTCCTGTTCGAATTTTTGTTTGGTCAACACGTGAAAGCGAAGCTAGCATACGCATCATGATTTGTTCTGAAGGCATTTCTAAGCTGAATATTAATACTGGTTTTTCTTGTTCTAGCGCAGCATTTTCGCACAAATTCATAGCAAAAGTGGTTTTACCCATTGATGGCCTTGCCGCAATGATAATTAAATCGGAACGCTGCAAACCAGCCGTTTTTTTATCTAAATCGATATAACCTGTTGAAACTCCTGTCACACCATCATGTGGACGTTGAAACAACTCTTCGATTTTAGCTACCGTTGCTTCTAGCACTTCGGTAATACTTTTTGGACCTTCACCTTGTTTAGTTCGGCTTTCAGCGATTTGAAATATTTTGCTTTCCGCCAAATCTAAAATTTCGGTACTATCTCGCCCTTCTGTTGCATAACAGTTATCAGCAATATCATTTGATGCACTAATTAATTCACGTAAAATCGCTTGTTGGCGAATAATATCACTATAAGCAACAACATTTATCGCACTTGGTGTGTTTTTTGAAAGTTCAGCCAAATAAGCAAAACCACCGACATCAGCTAAAACATCTTTACTTTCAAGGCTTTCAGAAAGGGTAATTAAATCAATTGGTGTACCTTTACTGACCAATGTATGCATTTCAGAAAAAATTAGTTGATGATGGCGCGAATAAAAATCGCGATCAGTGATCATTTCAGATACAGCATCCCAACGTTGATTATCAAGCATCAAGCTACCAAGTACTGCTTGTTCAGCTTCAATTGAGTGTGGTGGAAGCTTGATATTATGCAAGTTTGATTTTTTCGCTTCTTGATTTCTAGAATCTTTATTTGTGCTTGTTCGATCAGTCTTCATTACATTTATCTTTTTAATTTAATTAACTTTTTATTGTTTGCTTATTATCCAACTTATTTTAAAAATAATGGGCCTAATGCTTGGGTTGGTATTTGATATTCTGATGGATAATCCACCTGAACTAAATATAATCCTTCAGATTTTGCTGTTGCAGCAGCTTTCGTCCTATCTTTAGCCTGTAAAAGTTCGCTAATCCATTCTGGATGTCGATTACCCGCACCAACTTCAAGTAAACTGCCCACAATGTTACGTACCATATGGTGAACAAACGCGTTAGCTTTAATATCAACAATAATAAATTCACCTTGTCGCCAAACTTCGATATGATGAATATTACGCCAAGGTGTTCTTGATTGGCACTGCGCTGCTCTAAAGGATGAAAAATCATTCTCACCTAATAAATACTGTGCAGCTTGATGCATTAAGGTTTCATCCAAAGGTAAATAATAATGCGATACTCCTTTAGCTAAAATTGCTGTCCGATAACGATGATTATAAATCACATAACGATAACGCCGAGCAGTCGCACTAAACCGCGCATGAAAACTATCATCAACTACTTGTGACCAACGCACCGCAATATTATCAGGTAAATGAGAATTCACTCCCATTGTCCAAGCACTAGCTGATCGCATGGCTTGGGTTTCAAAATGAATAACTTGACCAGTTGCGTGTACACCAGCATCTGTACGACCAGCACAAAAGACGTTTATTGGTGAATTAGCAATTGTCGATAGTGCGGATTCTAGTCTTTCTTGAATAGAATCAACATACTGCTGTCGTTGCCAGCCAAAGTAATTACTACCATCATATTCAATACCAAGGGCAATTTTATATATAGTCATTAATGAGGATCTCAAGTGTCTCAATTAACATTAATGCACCTAAATAACGAATATTATCAGCAACTGACCAAAATTGAATTTGTTCATAATGGCCGTAACTGTGTCTCAAATTAGCCAATTTAATAGTTAGCTGACCTTCAGACTCTATACTAACTTCGGTCACTGGAGTTGGCATATTATCGCTTTGCACTTCAACCCCAAACTCGCTAAAACGTGCCATATCTAACTCAATCGGTAAGCTACTTGATACATTAATAGCTTGTGACACCCCATAAAACACAGGCACAATCACTGACTCAATAGAGACAGGAAGTTCATAATTACTTAATATTTTACGAATTTGATTAACTTGTGACTTTTCACCTAATATTGAATCATCATGTTCGTGCGATACGGGTAATAAGTTAAATGCCAATTGCTTGTCAAATAACTGATTATCAACTGGCATACCATTTAATAAGCGAGCGCTCTGTCCAGCCAGCTCATCTACTCCTGGCTTACCATACAATGAGGCCGGAATAAAACTGGTGACATGTAAATTGGTTAATAACTCAATATCAGTTAAAGACGCAACACAACGCAATAATTGGCACACTGTGGCACTAGCTACAGCTATAATGTTTTCATTACGGTATTCAGTTAATACACTGTTATTAACTTTAGGTACTACTAATGGAATATGATCCTGCTGAGCAAAATAGCCACTTGCATCAATCACTACACAACCTGATTCTGCCGCAATTTGTGCATATTTTTCACTTGTTTCATAACCAGCAACAAAAAAGGCAAAATGGCACTGGCTCCAATCCATTTGTGCACTATCGGTAACAGTTAAATTTTTACCAGCAAAACGAACAACTTCACCAGCACTATTGTCACTACCGACCAAATAGAGATTTTCAATTTTTAGACTATTGTCTTGTAAACTACGTTGTTGTAATAATTCAACTAGCGCAGAACCCACTTGCCCTGTCGCCCCCACAATAGCAATATTCCATGCAGACATATTTATAAACCCAAATAAAAAATTTAACGGTAATTATATCACTATATTGTCAAATATAGCGGAAAAGATATTTTTCAATTTTGGAACACAGATCGACAAAACAAAATCTGAGCCCTTACAAATTAGCTTAATATCCGTAAAGTAATAAGCCACTTTAATCAAAATTTATTCGTTAATATGACAAAAATCACTCTATCGGATATTGCTACAAAAGCTAATATTTCAGTTGCTTCGGTTTCAAGAGTATTAAAAAAACCACATTTAACTTCTCCTCAAGCTCAACTACGCGTTTATCAAGCTATTGAAGAATTAAATATAGATACATCAAAAAATTTCAAACCCTTTCAATCAATACATAACAGTAGAAAGATATTAATTATTGATAATCAACTTTTTTCAAAAAGTTTAATCAATCTTGGTTTAGAACAAGCTTTGAAAAAAGAGCAGTATCAACTGTTTTATTTGCAGTTTCCTTATAATAACAGAAACGATATCCATCATATTATTCGTTATGTAGCCCAAAATGCATTTGACGGGATTATAATTATCAATGATGCTCCATATTTAAAAACACTGGTTTCTTATAAAGATACATTACCCCCCATTGTATTAGTTAATCACTTTTCGCTTGATTTTATTTGCGTTCACTTTGATCATTTATTGATCGGATATCAAATGACGAAATATTTAACTGAAAATTCTCATACCAAAGTTGCTATTTTACTTAATAATGACCAATTGATAAGTTCAGCACTTTTGCTACAAGGTTATAAACAAGCATTGCTACGTGCCAATATTGTTATTGAGCCTCGATATATTATTCAAGGTTGCTTTACTTATCAACATTCCAGATCAGCTATAAAAAAATTAATAAACGGAAGTAAATTGCCATCAGCAGTCATTTGTGCCGATAATTTTAGCTTAACCTATTTAGATGAAATTTATTATAAAGATCTACACAATCAATCTCCTGATAGCATGGTTTTAGGGGCGTTACATCAAGCCAATGAAAGTAAATCCAAACTAACTAAACCGCTCACTATCTCGTATTTTAGCGCTTCTAAAGAACTTAAATATAATGAATTAGATAATTTATGTAGAATTAATAAACCATTATTTAAAATGGGACAACAGTCTGCAACTTTACTATGTGATATTATTAAAGACACAACAAAGTCTATTAAACACAATAAAATAATCAATGTTGAATCGATGTTTTACTAATACGTGCACTATCTTTAAAAGATAGTCCCTATTTTGTTTTTGCTCGCTTTCATTGCAAATAATCATCGTACATTCTGATATTGCAGAGAGTAAAAATAATTCAGAAGTCCAGACCGTTTAGTTTTATTGAGATCTGATATCGCCTTAGCGCTTGGCAAATTGAAATAAGGAGGGTAATAAATAAGGCAAAGTGTAGCCGTAATCTTTTTCCCAGATAGTAAGCTTTTAAGTTGAATAGCCACTTATTAAATTTCATCCATTATCATTTACAGGACTTTACCCAATGTGAATAAATTAATATGAAATTTCAATATTCGAGCATTTTTAATATAAAATTCGGTGATTAAATTGCCTTTCACCTTTAATTAGCAAATACACAAAATTTAGAATTAACTCTAAAAACAAGATAATTTTTCCAAATAACCTTTATTTACTCCATTTAAGATATTAGATAGCAATTATTATGTTTGTTTAAATGTTCGCTTTATTGGTAAACGGCGTTAAATCAGTACATAAAAAGAGGGAAGCATCCCTCTTTTTTTTACGCTCCAGCTCTGTAATTTGGTGGTTCTTTGGTGATAAGTACATCGTGCACATGGCTTTCTTTCATTCCAGCACCAGTAATGCGATAGAATTTAGGTTTAGTTCTTAACTCATCAATTGTTGCGCAACCGGTCAATCCCATACAAGATCTTAATCCCCCCATTTGTTGATGAACTATTTCTTTTAGTAAACCTTTGTAGGCAATACGACCTTCTATACCCTCTGGCACAAGTTTATCAGCAGCATTGTCAGTTTGGAAATAACGGTCAGAAGATCCTTTTGTCATTGCACCAAGCGAACCCATTCCACGATATGATTTATATGCTCTGCCTTGGAATAGTTCAATTTCACCTGGTGCTTCTTCAGTACCTGCAAACATTGAGCCAACCATTACACAAGATGCACCTGCTGCAATAGCTTTAGCAATATCACCTGAATATCGAATTCCACCATCAGCAATAACAGGAATGTTGTGTTTTTGTGCAATTTCGACAGCATCCATTATGGCGCTAATTTGAGGTACGCCAACACCAGTTACAATGCGTGTTGTACAAATTGAGCCGGGGCCAATTCCTACTTTAACGGCGTTAACACCTGCATCAATTAAGGCTTTAGCTCCTTCTGCTGTGGCGATGTTACCGCCAATAATTTGTAAATCTGGATAGGACTTTCTTGCTTGGCGAATACGCTCAAGTACGCCTTCTGAATGGCCGTGCGATGAATCAATCAATAATACATCTACACCTGCTTCTACTAATGCTGCAATCCGCTCTTCATTACCAGCGGCTGCGCCAACAGCTGCTCCAACACGCAAACGACCTTGTTTGTCTTTACAAGCATTAGGTTTTTGTTCAGCTTTGTTATAATCTTTGACGGTAATCATACCTTTTAGGTGGAATCGACCATCAACAACAAGGACTTTTTCAACCCGGTATTCGTGCATTTTTTGCAGCACGATTTCACGTTGTTCACCTTCATTTACAGTCACTAAGCGTTCTTTCGGTGTCATCACCGCAGTAACAGGTAAAGAAAGATCCGTTGCAAATCGTACATCGCGTGCGGTGATAATGCCAACTAGTTCTTGAGTTTCAGTCACAACTGGAAACCCTGCAAAACCATACTCTTTAGCTAGTTCGATAACTTGCTTTATAGTTGCAGTTGGTAGAACTGATACAGGATCTTGTACTATGCCGCTTTCATGTTTCTTAACACGTTTTACATGATTGGCTTGATTTTCAATTGACATATTTTTATGAATAAACCCAATACCACCTTCTTGAGCAAGTGCAATAGCTAAATCAGATTCGGTTACAGTATCCATTGCGGCAGAAATCATTGGAATATTGAGCTTGATGGTTTGGGTTAATTGAGTACTAATATCAGCAGTGTTAGGTAATACAGTTGAGTGAGCTGGAACTAATAACACGTCGTCAAACGTGAGAGCTTCTTTGACTATACGGGACATGACAATATTCACCATTGAGTTAAATTGTTGATAAAATATTGCCGAGACATTCTACTTACTTTTAACTTAAAAGGCTAGGAAAATTTTATTCTATATTGAAATAAAAAAGTAAATAAAAATACAATAGAATTAAATATAAGTGAAGATATATTGAAAACACCTCACCAATTAAATAAAACTGGTGAGGTAAAAAATCGGCTCTTAATGTTTTATTAAATAAACATATTAATAGCTAAGCATCCTACTAATCCACAAACAGAAATTGTAGTTTCTAATAGTGACCAAGATTTCATGGTTTCAGCAATACTTAAATTGAAATATTCTTTAAATAACCAAAATCCAGGATCATTAACGTGCGAAAATACAACACTTCCAGCTCCTGTTGCAATAACCATCAGTTCAGGACTTACTCCTGTTGAAGCAATAAGAGGGAACACAATGCCTCCTGCTGTCAACGCTGCAACAGTCGCAGAACCAAGCGCTAATCGAAGCAATGCCGCAATTAACCAAGCCATTACGATAGGTGAAATATTCGATGAATGCATCATTTGTTCAATGTAAACTTTTACACCACTATCAACAAGCACTTGTTTAAATGCTCCGCCTCCACCAATAATTAATAACATCATGGCAATAATTTTGATTGAATCAACTAGAGTAGTATTAACTTCAGCCATGGAGCGTCCACGTAAAAGGCCAAATGTAAATACCGCAACTAATACAGAAATCAAAGTTGCAATGACTGGATCACCTAGAAATTCTACATAAGGTAACACTGCATGTCCTTTATCTAAAGTCATATCGCAAACCGCACGAATTGACATTAAAATAACTGGAATTAAAGCGGTAAAAACACTGACTGCAAAGCTTGGCATTTGCTCATCAGTAAATTTTTTAGAATTATATAAGCCTTCTTCAATTGGATGATTAATTACGCGAATAAATGGTAATCTTGCTAATACAGGCCCAGCTAAAATTACCGTTGGGATACCGATGGTAGTACCATAGAGTAAGGTTCGTCCCATATCTGCTTTAAAAATTTCAGCAATAGCTGTAGGACCAGGATGAGGAGGTAAAAAGCCATGGGTCACAGATAAAGCCGCAGCCATAGGAATACCAATATATAGTGGCGATATACGTAACGTGGCAGCAATAGTTAATACTAATGGTAATAACAAAACAAAGCCAACTTCATAGAAAAGTGCAAAACCAACAATAAAACCGGTAAGTGTAACCGCCCATTGGATTTTCTTGTCACCAAATGTTTCAATTAGCGTTGTTGCGATACGTTGGGCTCCACCACAATCGGCCAATAATTTTCCCAACATTGCTCCAAAGCCCATAATTAAGGCTAAACTACCAAGCGTACCTCCGACTCCATTTTTTATGGATTTCACCACATCCATAACTGGCATGCCTTCCATTACACCAACACTTAGCGCAACTAGAATTAGAGCAATAAAACCATTGACTCGAAGTGGTAACATTAAAATAAGTAGCAGTGCTACACCAATAGCAATTATTATTAACGGCATAAATAGGTCCTCTAAAATAAAATATCCCTTGTTATCGGTAACATGCTAAATTATAGAGAAATTTTAAAAAAATACAGGTGGAAATATCTAAAATGAGAATTTGATCACATTTTTAAAATGAATCTGATTTCTGTGCCATTAATATATAATTTATATCCACATTTGGACTTAATTTGAATTGATTTTTAAATAAAAGATATTCCATACCGATAATAGCCTCTACATCTAATTTTGCTTGCTCAACAAACGCCATTAACTCTGATGGGCGAATGAAGCGATTAAAGTCGTGCGTACCTTTGGGCACTAAGCGAGCAATATATTCTGCTCCATAAATCAATAACAATTTTGCTTTATGATTACGGTTAATAGTCGATAAAAATAGTTTACCTCCTGGTTTAAGCAATTTTGCACAGGCTTGTATGACAGAAAAAGGATCAGGTACATGTTCTAATAACTCCATACAAGTAATGACATCATACTTGGCAGGATGTTGTTGTGCATGTTTTTCAACCGTTTGCTTTTGATAATCGATCGTAAGGCCATTTTGTTCGGCATGAATTTTGGCAACGGTAAGCGATTCATCAGCAAGATCAATGGCGGTAACATTTGCCTCTAATTTGGCTAGGCTTTCAGATAATATCCCTCCCCCACAGCCAACATCAAGCACAAGTTTGTTGGTTAGTGATCCACATTTTTGTTTTATATAATCCACACGCAGTGGATTGATAATGTGTAACGGTTTGCATTTACCATTTGGGTTCCACCAATCGGCAGCAAGTCGTGAAAATTTGTCAATTTCATTTTGGTCGATGTTTTGTGACATAGTAGCTCTTTGATATCAGTAAAATCTAAAATTAACTATATGCTATGTTCTTGTGATTATCAATAAATCGGCCTAATTAAACTTGTTTATCAAAAAAATAACATATTAAACACTGCGTTTACTTTATAATTTATCCTACAAAAAGATTATTACGTCAATTAATAAGACAGTGAGAAGGTATCGTTCTTAAATGAATTTATTTAGTTCAAAACATATCATAATTTTTAGCAAATATAATTGATTTTGCCTTTAATTGGCTATGTTGTAATTTTTTATTGTAGATTTCTTCTTTTTGAGTGTTTTAAAAATGTTTAATATGACATATTGATTAGTATAATCGTTATTAAAAATAAATATGATACATTCCTATCGATACTCGCTAAAAATTTATACGGATATAACCAATAACTTGCATAATATCTTGTTTATAGAAGTATTTCATGGCATGATTAAAATTTCATTTATAAAATGACACACTTTTTTCACAACGCTAAATTAAACTAATTAAGATTAAAGGAAACAATATTAATGAGTACGGGTACTATGAAAAAAAGTCACTCACAGTGGAGTTCGCGCATGGGATTTATGCTTGCCGCGGCTGGTTCTGCTGTTGGGTTAGGTAATATTTGGAAATTCCCTTATATGGCTGGTGAAATGGGTGGCTCTGCGTTTGTGCTTACCTATTTACTATTTATGTTTGTTATTGGCTTGCCAATTTTAGTTTTAGAATGGTTAATTGGGCGTCGAGGGCAAAAAAATCCAATTCATACTATGGAAGATGTCGCTGTTTCAGAAGGTCGTTCTAAATCATGGCGCTGGGTTGGTATTATTGGTGTAGTAGGTTCTTTTTTAATTCTATCATTTTATAGTGTTATCGGGGGATGGGCGACCGATTACATTGTTTTAGCTGCTCAAGGTTCTTTCGAAGGTGCTAATGGCGAAGCTACTGGTCAACTTTTTACCCATTTCCTTGGTAATGTTAACAGTCTACTAACTTGGCACACCGTATTTATGTTTGCTACAGCATTTATTGTTGCTCTTGGTGTTGGTGCTGGTTTGGAACGCGGTTGCAAATTGATGATGCCTGGGCTAGGTGTATTATTACTTGTTTTAGTTGGTTATGCTGCCTATGTTAGCGGTCCATCTTTTTATGATGCTTTTAAATTCTTGTTCACCCCTAATTGGTCTGCAATTAACGGTACAGCAGTATTGGCGGCATTGGGACATGCATTCTTTAGTCTATCTTTAGGTATGGGTATTATGATGGCATATGGTTCTTATCTGGGTTCAGATGTGAACTTACTATCAACTGCACGTACTGTAGTTATTTTAGATGTAATTGTAGCGATGCTATCTGGTATGGCGATTTTCCCACTGGTATTTGCTAACGGTTTACAACCTGGTGAAGGCCCAGGACTTATTTTTGTCACCTTACCGATTGCTTTTGGTAATATGGCTGGCGGCACTGTTTTAGGTGTTTTATTCTTTATTTTCCTTACTTTTGCTGCATTAACGTCTTCTATTTCATTACTTGAACCAACAGTTGAATTGTTAGAAGAAAAAACACCATTGGGTAGAAAATCAGCAACAATTTTAAGTAGTTTAATTATTTGGGCATTAGGTATCGCATGTATTTTATCATTTAATGAATGGGCAGAAGTGAAACTATTTGGTAAAAATATATTTGATTTGCTTGATTACTTAACTAGTAAAATAATGTTACCTGTTACAGGTTTAGGCACAGTGATATTTGGTGCTTGGATGATGAACCAAAAACACATCCGAGAAGAATTAAATTTAAATAATTTCTGGTTTAGCATTTGGACTGTTTTATCACGATTCGTTATTCCAGCTGCTGTTATTTTAATTCTTGTTTATGGATTTATGTAATTTTTATTAATTTAAAATAACCTTTAATTAAAAAAGCCTTAATCCCTTCAAGGCTTTTTTTTTGCTCTCTTTTTGCATTTTTAACAAAAAATAACCAAACAATGAATAAATGTCTTAACCTCTATTGAAATCTGTTTTTTTACTCCCATATAGCAATACATCAATAAATCAAACCATTATGTTAATTTTATTCGGTTAATCTAACTGGCAATGCACTATTAAATGAGCAAAATGATAAAAGTTAGTTAATAACAAATCATTTTCGTCATTAGAATTAATTGAAATGACTAAATATAATAGAGGAACTAGTCAATGAGTAAGCAAGGCACTGAAACTCGTGGATTTCAATCCGAAGTTAAACAAATTCTACATTTAATGATTCACTCTTTATACTCAAATAAAGAGATTTTTTTAAGGGAACTTATTTCAAACGCATCCGACGCAGCCGACAAACTTCGATTTAAAGCGTTAGAAAATCCAGATCTATATGCTGGCGATGGTGAACTTGGTGTGCGCATTTCAACTAATAAAGAAACAGGCACTTTGACTATTACCGATAATGGTATTGGTATGACTCGTGATGAAGTGATTGAAAACTTAGGTACCATTGCTAAATCAGGTACCAAAGCATTTTTAGAGTCCATTGGTAGCGATCAAGCCAAAGATAGCCAATTAATTGGTCAGTTTGGTGTAGGTTTTTATTCTGCTTTTATCGTTGCCGATAAAGTCACTGTTAGAACGCGCGCAGCCACCGCAAAAGCTGACGAAGCAGTTATGTGGGAGTCAACAGGGGAAGGTGAATATACTATATCTGATGATAATAAAGAAACCCGTGGTACAGAAATTACTTTACACTTAAAAGAAGATGAAAAAGAGTTTTTAGACGATTGGCGTTTACGCTCTATTATCAGCAAATATTCTGATCACATTTCACTTCCTGTTGAAGTACAAACTACTGATGAAGAAAGCAAAGAAGTCAAATGGGAAAAAGTTAACAAAGCACAAGCTCTTTGGACTCGTAGTAAATCAGAAGTGACTGACGAGGAATATAAAGAGTTTTATAAACATCTGTCACACGACTTTGCCGATCCATTAAGCTGGAGTCATAACCGTGTTGAAGGTAAACAAGAATATACTAGCTTACTTTATATTCCAGCAAAAGCGCCTTGGGATATGTGGAATCGTGATAATAAACACGGCTTAAAACTGTATGTACAACGTGTATTTATTATGGATGATGCTGAACAATTTATGCCTAACTATTTACGTTTTGTAAAAGGCTTAATTGATTCAAATGATTTGCCATTAAATGTATCGCGCGAAATTTTGCAAGATAACAAAATCACCCAAAACTTACGTAATGCATGTACTAAGCGTGTGTTACAAATGCTTGAAAAACTTGCTAAAGACGATAAAGAACAGTATCAACAGTTCTGGAGTGAGTTTGGTTTAGTATTAAAAGAAGGTACTGGTGAAGACTTTACAAACCGTGAAGCAATTGCAAAATTACTTCGTTTTGCGTCAACTCACACTGATAGCGATGCGCAAACTGTTTCGTTAGATGATTACATTAGCCGTATGCAAGAAGGTCAAGAAAAGATCTACTATATTACCGCTGATAGCTATGGTGCGGCAAAAAATAGTCCTCATCTTGAGCTATTCCGTAAAAAAGGTATTGAAGTATTATTATTGTCCGATCGTATTGATGAATGGATGATGAGTAACTTAACTGAATTTGATGGCAAACAGTTCCAGTCTATCAGTAAATCAGACGAATCAATCGAAAAATTAGCCGATCAAGATATTGAACAACAAAAGCAAGTTGAAAAAGAACTTGAACCATTTATTGAACGTGTTAAAACCGCATTAGGCGATAAAGTGAAAGAAGTAAAATTAACGCATCGCTTAACTGATACACCTGCGATTGTTACCACTGCTGCCGACGAAATGAGCACACAAATGGCTAAATTGTTTGCAGCAGCAGGTCAAAAAGCACCAGAAATCAAATACACGTTTGAAATCAATCCAGATCATAAGCTGGTTAAACGTATTGCCGATACACAAGATGAAAGCATATTTAACGATTGGGTAGAACTACTACTAGATCAGGCTTTACTTGCTGAAAAAGGTTCACTTAGCGATCCAAGTAAATTTATTCAAACCATGAATAAATTATTAACACAATAATAAAATAATAGACTAAGCGGCCTCGATACATTAACCCTATCGGGGCTTTTTTATAGTAAAAGAAAAGCAATATTTTTTTAAAATATGATATTTATCACATTTCTTTATATTTTTGCTTCCGATTTTTTTATGTCTATTCATAATAAATAGACATATATAATTAATCACACCCAATGAAAGTTTATAAAATATTAAACAACAATGTTATTGTTACACTTGATGCTAAAGGTAATGAATTAATTGTTACTGGTCGTGGAATTGGATTTAAAAAACGTGAAGGTGACTTAATTAATACAAATCTTATTGAAAAGCAGTTTTCACTCGATAATAAAGAAACATACCCTAAATTTGAAGAATTGCTTTCAAAGATTCCTTTTGAAGTGTTAGCCACATCTGAAATTATTATTAATCATGCAAAACAATGCATAGATGGCATATTACAAGACAGCATTTATATTTCGCTGACCGACCATATCCATTTTGCTATTGAGCGCCACCAGCAAGGATTTGATATTCCTAATGGATTTCTATGGGAAATCAAAAAGTTTTACCCTAAAGAGTTTCAAATCGGTTTGTATGCCTTATCAATAATAAAAGAACGATTATCTGTTGAATTACCTGAAGACGAAGCTGGTTTTATTACTTTTCATATTATCAATGCGCAATTAAATGACACAATGCCCAATATTGTTAATATGACTAAAATCATGCGCGAAATTCTTAATATTGTGAAATACCACTTTAACTTTGAATATGACGAAAATTGCCTATCTTATCAACGTTTTGTTACTCATTTAAAATTTTTTGCTCACCGTATTTTAAGCCACAGAAAGCAAACACAACAAGATAACTCTTTGTATGAATTAGTACGACAAAAATACGAACTAGCCTATATTTGTACTAAACAGATAGATTTACATTTAATACAACAATATCAACATCCACTTTCTGATGACGAAAGTCTCTATTTAACTATTCATATTGAACGATTACGAACTGAATTGAAAAATCAATAATGTGATATAACTCACATTTTAATCATTATATTTAAACAAATTATATCTATTATTCTTAAATCATGCTAATTTTATTAAATCATTTTTGGATTGTTATTGCATAGAAAAGCAGTTAGCTATGCGAGCAAAACCTAAATTCCTTAAATTAAAGGGATTTAGGTTTTTTTTTGCATTGAAAAGGATAAGGTATGAAAAATAAACAGTTTGCCGAATCAATTATTCAACATGTTGGAGGTAAGGACAATGTTATCAGCTTAGTGCATTGTGCTACTCGTTTAAGATTTGTATTAAAGGATGATAACAAAGCCGATGCAGAAACATTAAAAAAGTTAGCTGGTGTGATTACAGTTGTACAAAGTGGAGGACAATTTCAGGTTGTTATCGGTAATAATGTTGCTGATGTATATAGTGACATTATGCAACTGACAAATCTTAATGAAAATAATCAACCAACCTTGCAATCAGGCAAAAAATCGGGGATTTTCTCTAAATTGATTGATCTGGTTTCGGGCATTTTTATTCCAGCTCTTGCTGTACTTGTTGCTGGCGGGATTTTAAAAGGTCTAATCTCGTTGTTACAAGTAATCAATGTCATTATCCCTGAAACACCTACTTATAATTTCCTATTTGCCATTGCTGATGCACCTTTTTATTACCTACCTATTATTTTAGGATTTTCTGCTGTTAAAAAATTTGGCGGTAACCCCTATGTAGGCATGGCAATTGGCGGTGCATTAGTTCACCCTAATATTGTCGGTATGATGGGAGGCGCATTAGAATTACAAACCGAATTCTTTTCAATCCCAATTAGTCTAATCCCTTATGCATCATCGGTATTTCCAATTATTTTAGCAAGTTGGGTATATTCTATATTGGAACGAGCTTTTAATAAAATATTGCATGATTCGTTTAAAAAATTTATCTCGCCATTACTCAGCATATTAATTACCGTACCGTTAACTTTTGCGGTTATTGGCCCTGTTGTGTCAATGTTAAGTGACCTTATTGCCTCTGGAATTATCTTCATCTATCAATTAAATCCTGTAATTGCTTCAATGATTTTAGCAGCTGGCTGGCAAATCATGGTGATATTTGGGGTTCATTGGGGATTAGTACCATTTTCGATGAATAACTTGGCTCTTTATCATGAAGACTTTATGTTACCTATTTTATTACCGGCTGTTTTTGCACAAACAGGGGCAGCATTAGCGGTAATGTTACGTTCTAAAGATAAGCAATTTAAAGCATTAGCAAGCTCATCTGTATTATCAGGGATTTTTGGTGTGACAGAACCAGCAATCTATGGCGTGAATTTACCATTAAAAAAACCATTTGTTATTGGTTGCTTGTCTGCCGCAATTGGTGGGGCTATTGTTGGTTATCATCACACTGTCACTTATTCGTTTGGTATGGTTAGTATATTTTCATTTTTACAATTAATTCCAATTGAAGGGGTCGATGCAAGATTTTATGCGGTTGTTATTGCTACAATTATTTCCTTTGCAATTGCAACAATCGTTACTTACTTCTTTGGTATACCTAAAGATAAATCTCAAACGGATGAAATTGATAATTCATATTCTAACAATATGGAGACTGAAAATAAAACCACGATCTACAGTCCAATGTCAGGCAAGGTCAATTTATTAAGTGAGGTAAAAGATCCTACATTTGCCAGTGAATTAATGGGTAAAGGTATTGCAATCATTCCAACTGTTGGTCAAGCTGTTGCACCTGATAATGGTGAAGTTGTGTCATTATTTCGAACTAAACACGCAATTGGCTTTCAAACCGAATCTGGAGCTGAAATATTAATTCATATCGGTATTGATACCGTTAAATTAGATGGTCAACATTTTGAAGCTCACGTAGAAGCTGGTAGCAAAGTAAGAAAAGGTGATTTGCTAGTCAGTTTTGATATAGAGGCAATTAAGCAAGCTGGTTTTGAAGTTACCACACCAATTATCATTACTAATAGTGATAGTTATCAAGATATACAATGTATCTTTGAACAAGATAATATTCAAAGCGGAGAGGCTTTATTAGCGTTATCCCAAAATAAGGAGTAAAACATGTCAACAAAATTTCCTAATGATTTTCTTTGGGGCGGTGCCATTGCCGCTAATCAAGTTGAAGGGGCTTACCGTGAAGGAGGCAAAGGTTTATCTACATCAGATTGTACGCCAAATGGTTTATTTGGTGACATCATCAATCGCAATGAAACTGATATTGCTAGTATTAAAGACAAAGCTATCGATTTTTATCATCGCTATCCTGAAGATATTGCTCTATTTGCTGAAATGGGTTTCACTTGTCTACGCACATCAATTGCTTGGACACGCATATTTCCTAATGGCGATGAAGAACAACCAAATGAGGCTGGTTTAGCCTTTTATGACAAATTATTTGATGAAATGGCAAAACACAACATAAAACCACTAGTCACTTTATCACATTATGAAATGCCCTATTATCTTGTTACCCAATATGGTGGATGGGAAAATCGTAAAGTCATTGAATTTTTCACTCGTTACGCTAAAACTGTTTTTGAACGCTATAAAAATAAGGTTAAATATTGGCTTACCTTCAATGAAATCAACATGTCATTACATGAACCTTTCACTGGTGTTGGTTTGGACAGAAACAGCACCAAACAGCAAATCTACCAAGCAATTCATCATCAATTAGTTGCCAGTGGTCGAGCGGTTAAACTCTGTCATCAAATCATTCCAGATGCAAAAATTGGTAACATGTTATTAGGTGCTGTGGCTTACCCTCTTACGCCAAAACCTGAAGATGTTTGGGAAACTCATCAAGAAAATCATGGTTGGTTATTTTTTGGGGATGTTCAGGTGCGTGGTTATTATCCAACCTATATGGATCGCTTCTTTAAAGAAAATCATATTAAGCTTGATATTACTGAACAAGATAAACAAGATCTTAAAGAAACAGTCGATTTTATTTCATTTAGTTATTACATGAGTTGCTGTGCAACAGATGATGAGTCACAAAAAACCAAAGGTAATATTTTAGATATGGTACCTAACCCTTATCTTAAAGCATCCGAATGGGGATGGCAGATCGATCCAATTGGGATTCGTTATCTTCTTAATTTACTTTATGAGCGTTATCAAAAACCGTTATTTATTGTCGAAAATGGCTTAGGTGCTAAAGATAAATTAGAAGTAGACAATACAATCAATGATGATTATCGGATTAATTATATGAATGATCATTTAGTACAAATCCGAGAAGCCATCAACGATGGTGTTGAAGTCATGGGATACACCAGTTGGGGACCAATAGATCTTATCAGTGCATCTAAAGCCGAAGTCACTAAACGCTATGGATTTATTTATGTAGATCTAAATCAAGATGGCACTGGCACACTAAATCGTTATAAAAAGAAAAGCTTCTACTGGTATCAATCTGTGATTTCCTCAAAAGGTGAAAATTTGAAAGCATAAGATAATCTGGGAGGATTGACGCTACTCATCCCCCCTATTATTTTTTTATAAACATGTGACAAGGTAAATAGCTAATTGAATGGAGATATAAATTATTTAAATTAATCATATTACTATAAAAAACATATATACATAAAAATAAAACAAAACTTTAAATTATTGGATTGTTACTGCTTTTTGGCAGGCAAAACCTAAATATTAATTAGAGAATTATTCTCTGATTTGGTATTTAGGTTTTTTAATATAAAAACGATTAGGAAAAAGAACAATGAAAATAAAATATCTCACAATAATGCTATTAGGGATATCAAGTTATTCTATGCTAGCAAATGCAACAGCCCACAACAACTCAATTCTCGATGATACATTTTTTAAAGACACCAAATTTGTATTTTCTACTCGAAACTATTGGAAATATTTAAAAGAAAATGCATCCCAACCTAAAGAGGTACACAGCGCTTGGGGGCAAGCATTTAGCTTTGATTATAAATCAGGTTATTTATTTGACATGATTGGTTTTGATGTCACCTATGATAACATAATAAGATTAGGTGCTAGTGATTACTTTGCGACCCGTAACCTACTTTATAACGATGGTAAAGGCTATAACAAACATAACGCTCACGGATTTAATAAATTTACCCAACGTTATGCCAAAATAAAATTAGGTAATGATGCTATTAACTTTAATGGGAAAGCTGGTTGGCATAGCATGAAGGATTTAGGTATCATAAGTTCAACCCAACATCTTACCCGCAATAGTTATCTTGGTTATAGCGGAATTCTAAAATATGATAACGTTTATTTTTCATTGGCTTATATTGATAGCACCCTACCCCGCGAATCCGCTAAAAAATTACGTTTTTTAACGGCCGATCGTAAAAAAATCATTAATAATATTTCAACAGCTGAAATCGCTTATAAAGATAAAGATCTTACTTTAGATTATTCTTATGGTGTTGCTAAAGATTATTTAAGACGCCATGTCATTGAATTATCGTATAAACCAATACAAAAATTAATCTTAGGCGGACAATTCTACGGAAGTTATGCTCTTGACAATTATGATGCCATGAAACAAAACAAAAAAGAGTTTGAAGATCACGCATGGCACTATGCAACCGATGTCGAATGGAAAGAAGAAGACTGGAGTATTAAAGTCGGTTTAGCCTATACAGACGCTAACAAACATAACGCTATCGGATATTATAATCGACATTTAGGTAAAAATACTCGTGCTCGCTTTAACGGTCTTGCCGCTGCTGGCTCAGATTATTTACGTGATGGTGAACTGGTACTAACAACAGTAATGAGTTATGATTTTGTTAAAGATAATAGCACTGGTCTATATATGAATTATGGACAATTTAACTACAAACATAATACATTAAAAAATGGCGAAATTAACGTTTTTGATATATGGAAACCAACTAGTGGTGCTTTTAAAAATTTTTCTATTCTATCGAAGGTTGGATATGGTTGGTCTTATAAAACTGTCAGTGCTTCAGACCTTACACCTAAACTTAGACATGGAAAATACCAACGTTCACCTTCACTTTCGGCGGAAACAGTAATTGATTACCGATTTAATTTATTATAAAGAGGACAAAACAATGAAAAAATTTATTATATTAATTAGTACATTAATTATTTCAATAACAACCTTATCACAAGCTTTTGCTGATGATGTTTATCTCTATGTCACTCGCCATGGTAAAACTATGTTTAATAACGTACACCGTGCACAAGGATGGTCTGATACACCGCTAACAAAACCAGGTGTCGAGGTGGCTGAACAACTAGGACGAGGGTTGAAAGATGTCAAATTTATTTCAGTCTATTCAAGTGATTTAGGTAGAGCACGACAAACTGCTCGCATTGTTTTAGAAGCTAAAGGCGATAAAATTCAAATTAATGAAATGGAAGACTTACGTGAACAGTGTTTTGGCGATTATGAAGGAGATTTTGATCCGAACATGTGGACACCAGCTGCACAGCATTTAGGTTATGCATCAGATAAAGAGCTAATGGCGGATATGGCTCAAGGCAAGGTTACCCTAAAAACAATGATGGATGCAATCGCCGCAGTTGAGAAATCAGGCGAAGCCGAAGACTACAATAAAGTAAAAAATCGTATGCAAGCATCATTAAAAGCCATAGCTGAATCAGCCAAATCACAAGGTGGTGGCAACGTACTTGTAGTATCTCACGGTTTAGCAATTATGGCTATGGTTCAAGAGTGGCAAGATAAACCAATAACAGCTGGGTTAGGTAACGCAAGTGTTACTAAAATTCGTTACACCGACGATGGTAAATTTATTGTTGAAAGCCTTGGAGATATGAGCTACGTCGAAAAAGGCAAAAATCAAGCAAAATAACTTCAAAATATATGGCTCACCAATGAGCCATATTCCACATTTACTATTAGCTCATAATATTAATCGATAAATTTGTAGTATTTATCGCCATAAACAAGCATAATTTAATAGTGTATTTATTAAATGTTACTAAAAGGCCAATATGTTTTATTTATGCAATTATTCATCTCCAGTGGGACTAATAACCCTAGCCAGTCAACAAAATAAGCTCGTTGGGGCTTGGATTGAAGGTGAAAAATATTTTGGTCACACACTCAATACACGAACAGAAGAAAAATCTAATTTACCCATTTTTAACTCAACAAAAAAATGGCTTGACGATTATTTTTCAGGAAAAAGACCGAATCCATACCAATTAGAACTTGCGCCAAATGGCACGCCTTTTCGAATCTTAGTATGGGAAATTTTATGCAAAATTCCATATGGTCAGGTCATTACTTACGGCGATATCGCAAAACAGATCGCCATTAAAACAAACAAAGCAAACATGTCTAGCCAAGCCGTAGGCGGGGCTGTTGGTCATAATCCCATATCAATCATTATTCCTTGCCACCGAGTTATCGGCGCAAACGGTAATTTAACAGGTTATGCTGGTGGAATAGATAAAAAAATAAAGTTATTAGAAATAGAAGATGTTTATATCAAAGATTTTTTCATTCCAACTAAAGGAACTGCACTTTAAATTATTGTAGTTACATTGTTTTTAATTCTAAATTTTTAACTGATGGAATAACGATAAAGCACTACTACACCAGTTAAAAATTGAGTTAATGAATAATATATTCCATCAACTAAAAAATGTTTTAATTTTAGTATTATAAATACGGTTTTATTACACAAATAAAGCAATACACTCAACTTTATAAAGAAAAAAGTTACACAATAAAATTACCCCTTACATGCAACATAGTTATTCCAAGAGTCATTTCCCGTGCCTATATGCCCAGAATCAGAATATACATGATATTGTTTAGAAGAAGATTCTCGATCTCGTGTCCAATAAACACCGCCACGCCACTGAGAATCAGGATAAGATCTTTGATTGATAAATCCCCACTCACTAAATAATGAACCATCAATTGCTCGTGTAAAAATCCCTCCCCAGAAAATAGCAGGATCGATCTCTATAGTAGTAGTGGGAGCATTTGTTAACTCATTAACGCTTAGAAGCTTATTAATACCACCACATCGTTGCCATCCACTTGCTCTATCTCCTTTAAAATCGCCTTGAGGTTTTGCCCAAACTGAAATTGGTGTAAAACTATACTCATGCATAACAGATGCATCTCTTTTTAACACAGCCCTTATAGTGACAGTTCCTGATGGTTTACTTATTAATTTAACCATACCATTCTTATCAACAACAACCCCATCACCAGGGTTGTTAATTAATTGATAATCGTAATCCGTTTGTGCACCAGTCATCACTAACTGAAATTTAGCCCCAGGAAAGCCTGTTGTAGGAAATGTTTTTGAAGATACGACTGGTTTAATCCTAAAACCATAATTTGGTACATAATCTTGAGTATAACCTCCACCACCTTTTGATCGTGTTCGCCCATCTGGCGAATTCCAATACATTCGATAATTCAAATCTGGATTATCACCAGGCTTACCCCATTGATATTCAGGATAAATAATTATGCTATTTGGTTTGACATAACATAACTCTGATTTTGGTGCTATTTGGTAGGTCTTAGCTAGGGTAATTTGCTTACCTACATCAGGTATTCCGTATGCTGAATGGGCACTAACATTGGTTTTTATGATGAGCTTTAATGGCATTGAAAAGCCACTACCACAACCTATCATTTTTTTCTTATCATTACCTATTATTCTTACACCATTATTGTCATACCACCAATAATTAGTCGA
>NZ_JAGGHR010000002.1:0-134657 GCF_024104075.1 Gilliamella sp.
GAGATAGGTGAATTTTATAATTAAAATAGGGTATTAGCTTTAGGACTTTTTGATTTTTGCGGAATAATTAATATTGCTGATAACATCTAAAACACAAACACGCCCAACAACCCAGTTTGACGTGCTAGCTTTATTTCGTTATCGGTATATTTTGGCGCTCTGATAAGGCAAACTTATTAATATTGTGGTGCTATCGATGTGTTTTTTGCTTTAAAATCGCTTAGGTAGGATATTGATTTTATTTGATTTTTTGTTTTAGTGAAATTAATTCGCTATAAAGTATCTTTGGGAATTTTATATTTTGTTTAAGCCTATTTGAATGCATTTAAATATTACATGCTAGCTTTAATTTGTTCATGATAAAAAATTCTTACTTGAGATGCTGATTTTCTTAGTTGTCAGCACATTTTGATATTGGAATGTACCAACAACTAGGCAATGTTCTGCTTTATAGACTCTATTTAGCGTAGAATTAATGTTTGACCTATTTACCAATACAAAACGAACTGAATATACGGCCTAATAAATCATCAGAAGTAAATTCTCCTGTGATTTCGCTTAAGGATTCTTGCGCTAATCTTAGCTCTTCCGCAAGCAATTCACCAGCATGGAAGGTGACTAGTTGGTGTTTACCATTATTTAAGTGCTCGGCTGCCTTTTCAAGTGCTTGAAGGTGGCGGCGTCGGGCTAAGAATCCACCTTCAGTGCTGCTAGTAAAGCCCATGGCCTGTTTTAGGTGTTCGCGCAATAAGGTAACGCCTTCGCCTGTTCGTGCCGAAAGTTGAATGAGTGAGTAGCCGTTTACTTCGCTATATCCTAGCTTTTCGCCTGTTAAATCGGCTTTATTACGAATTACGGTTACTGGCATATTTTTAGGTAAGCGTTCAATAAATTCAGGCCATAGCTTTTCTGGGTTGGTTTCTGTTGTGGTTGTGCTGTCAACCATAAATAATACACGATCAGCTTGCTCAATTTCTTGCCAAGCACGTTCTATACCAATTCGTTCCACTTCGTCACTAGCTTCTCGTAAACCTGCGGTATCAATAATGTGTAGTGGCATGCCATCAATATGGATATGTTCACGCAGTACATCACGCGTGGTGCCTGCGATATCGGTCACAATGGCAGCTTCACGCCCAGCTAACGCATTAAGTAAGCTTGATTTTCCTGCATTAGGACGCCCTGCTATGACTACTTTCATGCCTTCTCGTAACAGTGTTCCTTGTTTAGCTTCTTGGCGAACTTCGCTTAAACGAGTTATTACTTGGTTAAGCTGTGCTTCTATTTTGCCGTCAGATAAAAAGTCAATTTCTTCTTCAGGAAAATCGATTGCTGCCTCGGTAAATATGCGTAAATGAATTAAGGATTCAACCAAGGCATTCACTTTTTTAGAAAATACTCCTTGCAAAGATGATATTGCCGATTTTGCCGCTTGTTCTGAGCTAGCATCAATCAAATCAGCAATAGCTTCGGCTTGAGCCAGATCTAGCTTGTCATTTAAAAATGCACGCTCTGAAAACTCTCCCGGCTTTGCAATGCGGATGTTAGGAAGTTCTAATATACGCTTTAAAAGTAGATCCAAAATAACTGGACCACCGTGCCCTTGTAATTCAAGTACATCTTCGCCTGTAAAAGAGTGTGGATTTGGGAAAAACAGCGCAATACCTTCATCTAAGATTGAACCATCAGTAGCTAAAAAAGGAAGATAATGCGCATACCTTGGTTTGGGTATTTGCCCTAATACTGCCTGAGCCACGGCTTGGGCTTGGGGTCCAGAAATGCGCAATATACCTACGCCACCACGACCTGGTGGTGTTGCTTGTGCAACAATTGTGTCTGATTTCATATTTATCTGTAGCTGATTTAAATTTCAATAATTAATGATATCATGGACGCAGGGCAAAAACAGTAGTTACCCGTGCTTTTGCCGTGATGCGCCGATAATTCTAGCTAGATGGTTGACTGGGTAATTGGTTTTCAGGGGGATTACTATCGCTTGGATGGTCGAATAACCAAGAATTTGCTAGTGCTAGGGGTTCTCTTATTAATGCGATATATTTATCTCTTTTAGTCAAATCTAATGGCGCCGCTAAGCCTGATACTTCGTTAATTCCTGAACGTTTAGCAAGCATTAGCGATCTCAATAAATGAAAATCATTGGTTACCACAACCGTTTTGCCTAAAGGTAATATACGATTTGCATAGATAAATTGTTGGGCTGTTCGGGTTGATTTGTCTTCTTGATAAATTCGATTAGCATCGATCCCTTTTTCAATTAAATATTGAGCCATTACACTAGCTTCAGTTGCAGATTCGTTTTTGCCCTGTCCGCCACAAACAACAACTTTGGTTTGTGGGTTATTTTGTAAATAATTTATGGCAATATTTAAACGCTCGGCTAAGGTTGAAGAAGCTATGGCTGGTGTGTTAATCACTTGGGCTCCCAATACGACCAAGGTATCGGCATTTTTTATTGGTTTTTGCAACGAAGATATATAAATCGCAATGTTAGCAATAATGAAATAGGCTAATATTAAGGCTATACCATACTTTATTGATTTTGCTATCATCCATTTTTTCCTTTATTTTTTATAACAATTTTCAAAATGATCGTTAATTAATCCCATGGACTGCATAAAAGCATAACAGATGGTAGAACCAACAAATGTAAAACCTTTGTTTTTTAGCGCTTTTGACATTTTTTCTGATATATCAGTACTTACGGGAACTTCGCTTTTATCATTAAAATGGTTAATAATTGGTTTATTATCAACAAACGACCAGATAAATTGCGAGAAATCTTCACCATTTTTTTGCATGTTTAAATAAGCATGAGCATTTTTTACAATGCTATTTAGCTTTAAACGATTACGAATTAGTCCTTTATTTTTTAAAAGATGTTCAATATCTTCAGGCGTTAGCTGAATAATTTTGTGTGGGTCAAAATTAAAAAAGCAACGTCGATATTCATCTCGTTTTTTCAGAACAGTGATCCACGATAATCCCGCTTGTTGCCCTTCAAGGCAAATTTTTTCAAATAGTTTAAGGCTATCATATTGGGGGTTGCCCCATTCGTTATCGTGGTAATGAATGTATATTGGGTCATCCAAAACCCAACTACAGCGTACTTTGTTGCTATTTGTCATCAAATTTTATCCAATTTATCCATTATTGATTATGCTTTATCGTGATTTATATTTTTTAAGCTTCGATTAGTTGAATTATAAATCAAATAAGTAGTTTTGTTACATACATTAAATTTTTTTATGATGAAAAAAAAGCCTTTTTTTTGTGGCAGAATGAATCTCACGTTTTTAACTTAAATCAATAAAAGATAGATTTTTTATTTTCTAACTTAATTTAATAATAAGGTTTTTCCATGAGTCAGTCTGTAATCAACGCGGAATGGCAGCCTAGTGCTCGACCATTAAATCGGCAGGATTTTAAAACGTTAGTTTTGTCCTCTTTGGGTGGTACATTAGAATTTTATGATTTTGTTATTTATGCGCTTTACATCGATACCATTGTAAAACCACTATTTTTACCGCATTTTTTATCGCCATTAACGTTAGATTTATTTGCATGGGGCATTTTTGCTGCTGGTTATTTGGTTCGTCCTGTTGGTGGCATAATTATGGCGCACTTTGGTGATAAAGTGGGACGTAAGCGAATGTTTACCTTAAGCGTGGCTATGATGGCATTACCTACATTTATCATTGGTGTTTTACCAACTTATGAAGTGATTGGTATTTTTGCACCTCTGTTATTATTAGTAATGCGTATGCTTCAAGGTGCTGCTATTGGTGGTGAAATGCCAGGAGCTTGGGTGTTCATTGCTGAGCATGTGCCAAAGCAACGTTATGGTTTAGGTATCGGTACGTTAACTTCAGGTATTACTGGCGGTATTTTACTTGGCTTTATTGTGACTATCGTTATTGATCTTTGTTTTACCACCGTAAATATTTTAGATTATGCTTGGCGTATTCCGTTTATTATTGGTGGTATTTTTGGCGTTATTTCGGTTTATTTACGTCGATTTTTATCTGAAACACCTATCTTTAAAGAGTTAGCGGCACGCAAAGCAATTGAAAAGAATATTCCTGTCGTTACCGTGCTTCAAAAACATAAAACAGCTTGCCTAATTGTGGCTCTTTTGACTTGGTCGTTGTCGACGGCAATTATGGTGGGTATTTTGATTACACCGGGTCGTATTGTAGGTGGTATGTACCATTTTGCTAATCTTGATTGGCGTATTGGTGGTTGTATTGCTGCACTAACTTTGACTATCGGTTGCGTTATTTTTGGTTGGTTAGAAGATAAAATAGGTACAACCAAAACTATGCTAATTAACTGGGGCGGACTTGCTATTATGAGCATTGTATTTTATAGCTCTTTGTCGCCAGATATGTCCTTAACTAAACTTTATTCGCTTTGGGCTGTATTTGGGCTATTTATTGGTTCTGTTGCAATGACAGCAATAGTTGGTACAAGAGCTTTCCCTCCTGCGATCCGTTATTCGGGTTTGTCATTTTCGTATAATTTAGCCTATGCGCTATTTAGTGCATTTACACCAACATTAACCATTTATCTATTAAGCCCTGAACATTTATTAGGTCAATATAGTTATCTTGGTGCTGGTATTTACATCTCTTTTGTAGCGTTAATTGCGGTTGGGGTCGGTTTCTTTCCTTTAGCTAAAAATGGCTGGCAAAGTGATGCAAATCATTAATCGATAAAAGCCTAAATAATAAAAACATTAATTATAAAAATAATCACGAAAGATCAACACGCCCTAATATATAAAAATATTAACAAAACAGCAGGACTAATAGCCTGCTTTTTTATTACTACTAT
This sequence comes from Gilliamella sp., assembly GCF_024104075.1. Classification (NCBI taxonomy): domain Bacteria; kingdom Pseudomonadati; phylum Pseudomonadota; class Gammaproteobacteria; order Orbales; family Orbaceae; genus Gilliamella; species Gilliamella sp. The sequence goes on from NZ_JAGGHR010000002.1 coordinate 4,855, forward strand.
CGGTCGTTTTTAACGCATGGTAACAAACTCTTCGGCAGCAGTTGGGTGAATAGCCACCGTATTATCAAAGTCTTTTTTAGTTGCTCCCATTTTAAGCGCTACTGCAAAGCCTTGTAACATTTCGTCCATTCCGTAACCAATGCCATGAATACCAACAATTTTTTCATCTCTCCCCACACATACTAATTTCATTCGACAAGGTTGTCGATGCTGTGTTACTGCGGTGTACATTGCTGTAAATGTTGATTTATACACTTTTACGTTTTCTTCACCATACTGCTGTATTGCTTCTGGTTCAGTCAATCCTACTGTACCAATTGCAGGATGAGTAAATACGACGGTCGGAATATTACTGTAATCTAAATGTTCATCAGATTTATTGTTAAATAACCTTTCTGATAAGCGGCGCCCTGCGGCAACTGCAACAGGTGTTAATGCTATAGCGCCTGTAATATCATCACCGACAGAATAGATGCCCGGAACATTGGTGTTTTGGTATTTGTCGACGATAACAAAACCTTTATTATCAACCGCAATTCCTGCCGCCTGTAAATTCATGTCATTTGTTGCTGGATCACGTCCAATCGCCCAAATTAAACAATCAACTGTGTAACTTTCGCCATTTTCGAGGTTTAATGTTAGTGAATTATCACTATTTTTAATTACCGATTTTGGAACCGCAAAAGTATGTAATTGTTGACCTTCAGTAGCAATAACTTCCATTAAGGTTTCAATAATAAGCGGATCAAAAGATCGTAGTGGTGTAGCATTGCGAACAAATTGATGTGTTTGTGCGCCCAAAGCGTGTAATACACTTGCTATTTCGCAAGCAATATAACCTGCGCCAACAACTGCCACACGTTTTGGCAAGGCTTTTAGAGCAAAAAAGCCATCTGAAGTAATGCCATATTGCGCACCTGGAATATTGGGAATGCTTGGTTTTCCGCCAACAGCAATTAGAATATGATCAGCACTATAGTGTTCGCCATTTACCTCAACGGTATGAGAGTCAACAAATTTTGCATAGCCATGAATGACGTCAACTTTATTATTAGTAAGTACCCGATCATAAGACTGATGAATGCGATCAATATAAGCAGTTCGACTAGCAATTAATTTATCCCAATTGAATTGATTAATAGTGGTATCAAAACCGTAATCGGGACCATAATGTTTTATAGCTTCTGCAATTTGAGCACCATACCACATTACTTTTTTGGGTACACAACCAACATTAACACAGGTTCCACCTAATAATTTGGCTTCAATAATGGCACATTTCTTTCCATAGGACGCAGCTCGATTAATTGATGCTATCCCTCCACTACCACCACCAATGGCAATGTAATCATAATGTTTGGTCATAAAATATCCTTAATACTCTTTTTCGTTATTTGCTTATTAGCTTTGCATAAAGATCACAATAAAAAAAGTATTAATTTTGAAATTTAACAATAGTTATTAACGATTGATTAAAGTGTATTAATTTTTTTTACTGATTTTTATCTTAAACAAGAATTAACTAAGGTTATTAAGAGCTGAAAAGCCAATTGGCTACTTATTTCCAAGTAGCCAATTTTATTTGTGATTATTTAGCTTAGCGTTTTTTTTATTGCATTAATAATGTTGGTTGTTGAACATCCATCTTCAAAATTGAGCACTTTAACAGTTCCACCAGCAGCAATAACTTCTTTACCGCCAGCGATATCTTCAGGTTTATAATCACCACCTTTGACTAATACATCGGGTAAAATAGTGGCTATTAATCGCTGTGGTGTTTCTTCCTCAAATGATACGACCCAATCAACTGAATCAAGTGCACCTAATACAATCATTCGTTGCATAAGTGGGTTTATTGGTCTTGATTCACCTTTTAACTGCTTAACCGAGGCATCGCTGTTCACAGCAACTATTAGACGATCACCAAGTTTACGCGCATTAGCAAGGTAAGAAACATGTCCTGCGTGTAAAATATCAAAGCAACCATTGGTCATGACAATTTTTTCACCACGCATCCGTGCTTTTTGAACTTCTTCTTTAAGTTCTTCTTCTGTCATTACACCAAATCCGTCATCGGCACGTGCTCGAATGGCATTACTTAACTCTACTTGTGATACTGTTGAAGTGCCAAGTTTACCAACAACAACACCCGCTGCCGCATTGGCTAAGAAACAGCTTTCCTCTAAAGATTGCCCTGCGGCTAAAGCTGCAGCTAATGTGGCAATTACAGTATCGCCAGCACCTGTTACATCAAATACTTCTTTAGCTTGAGTCGGTAGATGATAAGTTGGTTTATCTAATTGAAGCAATGTCATGCCTTTTTCGCTTCGTGTAACCAATAGCGCTTTTAGTTGGTACTGTTTAATCAGTTGGTGGCCTTTTTCTATGATTTCATCTTCACTTTGACAATGACCAACTACCGCCTCAAACTCTGACATATTAGGGGTTAAGATTGTTGCACCGCGGTAACGTTTAAAATCAGTCCCTTTAGGATCAACTAGAATTGGTACATTTGCTTGATTAGCAAGCTTAATTATTGCTTGAACTGCTGATAATGCTCCTTTAGCATAGTCCGACAAAACCAATACTTTATGCGTCGCCAATGCTGTTTGAATACGCTCAAGAATAGGAGTTGCATCAATATTGCCAAATCCTTCTTCAAAATCAATACGGATCAATTGTTGATTACGTGATAGGACTCGTAGTTTAGTTATGGTTGGGTGTGTTGAAACAGAGACAAAATCACATTGAACTTTGTGTTTACTTAGCTGTTCATCAAGAATTTTGGCTGGTTCATCAATACCTGTTAATCCGATTAGTCTCGCGTTACCACAAAGCGATGTAATATTCATAGCAACATTAGCCGCACCACCTGGTCGCTCTTCTAAAGAGTCAATTTTAACTACAGGTACTGGCGCTTCGGGGGATATCCGATTAGTTCCTCCATACCAATAGCGATCTAACATAATATCGCCTACAACTAATACATTGGCACAATTAAAATCAGGTAATGAGGTCTTCATTATGACTTGTTATCCTTAATTATTCAGTTAATTCATCTTTTATCTGTTAACTATCTTTATCAGATTCATAATTGTCGTTATCTTCTGTTTTGTCATTTTTTCGTGGTTGATAAAAACGGGCAAAAAAAGTGCCGATTTCAAACAGTAAACAGATAGGTACAGCTAGTAATATTTGTGAAAATACATCGGGAGGTGTAACAAACATTGCAACGGCAAACACTCCAACAATTATATAAGGGCGCTTTTTTCGTAGACTTTTAGGCGTAGTTATCCCTGTCCAACAAAGTAGTATAATGGCAACGGGCACTTCGAAAGCAAACCCAAAAACAATAAAGAGTGTCATTACAAAATCAAGGTATTTTGTAATATCTGTATTGATAGCTACATCAATAGGTGCAGTGTGAATAAAAAAGTAAAATGCTAGTGGAAACACCACAAAGTAAGCAAATGCGATACCAAGATAAAAGAGAATTGTGCTTGATACAATTAACGGCATTACTAGACGTTTTTCATGTTGATATAGTGCTGGTGCGATAAATCCCCAAACTTGATACAGTATGTAAGGAATTGAGATAAATATTGCCACCACAGCAGTTAGCTTAATTGGAGTAAAAAATGGCGCTGCAATATCTGTTGCTATCATGCTACTACCTTGAGGTAATTGGCTGATAAGTGGATTTGCCACGATATGATAAATATCATTGGAAAAATAGAGTAAGCAAGCTAATACTAGCAAAATACAGATAATAGAGCGTAGAAGCCGTGTTCTAAGTTCAACAAGATGTCCAATTAATGGTTGTGTAGCGTCGTCGGTCATGATTTATTTTTATCTGAGTGAGAGTGAGAATCGATCAGCGTTGCAGAGTCGATCTCGTTTTGTAATGATTCTGTTACGCGCTTTAAATCATCAATTGATTCTTGAATCTCTGGCGTAAGTGTTGTTAAACCACTTTGTTCAGCCTTTTTTAGACTGTCTTGTAACTCTTGCAGTTTAAGTTCTTTATTTAATTCTAACTGTACAGTAGCAGACATTCGGCGGAGTACTTTTATCCATCCTGCAACTGTTTTTATGGCAATAGGTAACCTTTCTGGCCCTAAAACCACTAGACCAATAATTAATACCAATAGTAACTGACCAAAGCTGATGTCGAACACGGGTTACTCTTTTTTGCTATTGTTAGTATCTGTATTGTTAGTATCTGATGAGTCAATATTCTCGACTTTTTGTAAATTGTCTTGCTCTTTTTGGTCGTGGCCGTCATCATCATTCATCGCTTTTTTAAAGCCTTTAATTGATGCGCCAAGATCGGACCCTAATGTTCGTAATTTTTTTGTTCCAAATAACAAAACAACAACAGCAACTAATATGAGGAGTTGAGGCAAGCTTGGCATCATGATAATTATCTCCAGTAAGGTTAATACCTAAATTATACACACAAACTACAATTTTCCCAAATAACTAGTTTTGTGCTCAATTCTTAATGCACAATTAGTATAATAATACATAATGCACAAAATAGTGCAATCGCTGTATATAAATTTCGTTCACGCTTTTTACTACGCTGAAGTTCTTGATTGATTTGCTGTAATTGAACATTCATTTGTTTGGAAATTCGTTCATAATCATTTAATTTTTCTGGTAACTGTGGCAACATGACCCGCCACTGAGGCAACGATTCCCAAGCTTGTTGTAGTATCTTTTTAGCACTATATTTATCTCGATACCACTTTTCTAAAAACGGCTTTGCTGTTTGCCACAAATCAAGTTCTGGATAAAGCTGACGACCAAGTCCTTCAATATAAAATAGCGTTTTTTCAAGTAAGGTTAGTTGGGGTTGGATATCCATGTCAAATTGGCGTGCAACTTGAAATAATTGCAGTAAAATCTGTGAAAATGAGATTTCAGAAAGTGGTTTTGAAAATGCGGGCTCACATACATTGCGCATTGCCATTTCAAGTGCAATAACATCTGTTGTTGCTGGTACCCAGCCTGATGCAATATAGGTTTCGGCTATTTTTCGATAATCTCGATTGAAAAATGCTAAGAAATTTTCTGCAAGATAGCGTTGATCATCAGCACTTAATATACCAACAATCGCACAATCAATACCAATATAACGTGGATTTTGTGGTTCTGTAATATCAACAAAAATGTTGCCTGGATGCATGTCAGCATGAAAAAAGTTATCACGAAACACTTGGGTAAAAAAAGCTTGTACTCCTCGTTCTGCAAGTAATTTCATATCAACATTATTTTGCTTTAACTGATCGATATCTGCAATGGGGATCCCTTTAATGCGCTCTTCAACCATCACATTTTTTCGACATAAATCTTGGTAAACATAAGGGATATATAAAATGTCGCTATTGATAAAATTATCGCGTAATCTAGCCGTGTTGTAAGCTTCTTTTTGTAAATCTAACTCTTTTAATAGTGTCATTTCATAATCATGCACTATTTCAACCGCTCGTAATTTTTCGCCTGATTCAATCCGCTTAGTTAATTGTTTAGCCACCCAATACATCAAACTAATATCGGCTTGGATAACGTGTAAAATGTTAGGACGCAATACTTTGATAACTACTTCGGCTTGACTACGTTTTAATATCGCCTTATGAACTTGTGCTATTGATGCTGATGCTATTGGTTTTTCGTCAAAATCTGCAAAATAATAATCAATTGGCTGCTCTAAAGCTGACTCAATTATTTGTTTGGCAATTTTACCGTCAAAAGGGTTAACTTGGTCTTGTAATTTTGCCAAAGCATCGGCTATGTGTTTTGGTAAAATATCTCGTCGAGTTGAGATCATTTGTCCAATTTTCACCCAAACTGGACCTAGTTCTTGTAACGCTAGTTGTAAACGTTCACCGATTTCTTGATGTTTTGCTTTAGCTCTAACCCAAAACATACAAAATAATAAAGTACGCAACCATTTTGATGAACGATGTTTTGGCAACAATTCATTTAATTGATAAGCTCGGAATACAGTTAATATTTTAAACAGTCTAAAAAATGTCATTATTATTCATCGCATCAAAATTTAAAGCCAGTATGTAACGCAACTATACCACCAGTCATATTGTGATATTTCACATCGACAAATCCTGCATCTTCCATCATTTTTTTCAATGTATTTTGATCAGGATGCATACGGATAGATTCAGCTAAATAACGGTAACTTTCAGAATCATTTGCCACTATTTTCCCCATCAATGGTAACATGGTAAATGAGTATAGATCATACGCTTTATTCAGAATTTGATATTGCGGTTTAGAGAATTCAAGAATTAATAAACGCCCGCCAGGTTTTAATACTCGCCACATGGATCGTAATGCTTTTTCTTTGTCGGTGACATTACGTAATCCAAATGAAATAGTAATACAATCGAAATAGTTATCTGCAAAAGGTAATTCCTCGGCATTAGCTTGTACATATTCAATGTTTTTAAATAAGCCTTTGTCACGTAGCTTATCTCGTCCCACTTTTAACATCGATTCGTTAATATCAGCTAACACAACCAATCCATCATCACCAACAAGTTGCGAGAATTTTGCCGTTAAATCACCAGTGCCTCCTGCCAAATCTAAAACTTTTTGACCTTTACGCACGCTACTATATTCAATGGTAATTTTTTTCCAAATACGATGTATGCCAAATGACATTAGATCATTCATAACATCATATTTATCAGCAACAGAATGAAATACTTCAGCAACACGTTTTACTTTTTCTTGTTTGGGAACTTGTTTGTAACCAAAATCAATTTTTTCTTGATTTGTATCGTCTTGTTTGTCAGAAGATTGAGACATAAAAATTTACCTATCACAAATAATTGACTTATTTTAACATAAGCCACAATAAATGTGATGAACTAAATCAATAATGCTTCAACCTCTTTTGTGATTGTTTCAAAATGTTCCAGCCGTGAGGATTTTGGATTTAAATCTTTTTCGTGAATGACTAAATCAAAATGATAACTGTCTTTAAAAGCTTTTAAAATTTCATTATTTTTTTGAAATAATTGATTGTAGTACTGTGCTAATGTTTCAAAATCAATTGAGGTAAAAACAACCTTATTGGCGCTTTCAACAGCTTTTGAAATCCGTTCTACATGTAACATCGCAATTTTCATAAAATCAGATTCACTCAAATAGCGTTTGTTATGCTGAGTTAAGATTTCTCGCTCAATATAATTAATATAACCGTTAGGTACATATTGAGTATTATAAATATTAGCAAATTGAATAGGTAAATCACGAAATCTATTTTGACCAACAATAGCTACTTTTTTAACAAAAAAAGGTTTTGCTGCTTGTGCGATATAAGACCAGTTTTTATAAGGATTTTCACGGATTTGGGTTGCGCTGATGCTTATAAAATCTCGATTGGCATCAACAATGATTACCGGACAGCCAAAATAGAGTTCATGATTTTTGACATCTTGCGGTTCACTAGTAAATACTACGTTAGGCTTAATTTTATGTTCGGAAAGAATTTGCTTAACGCGACAACTCCAATCTTGCCATCCATTGGGATAAAATTCAATACCAGCTTCATCAAGTACATGGATATGAATATTGTGGCGATCTTTAAACGTCTCTTTTAACCATGAAAAGCGGTCGCTAACTTGTGGTTGTTTGGGTAAGCGGCTTTTATCAAATAGCTGCTTATCACGTGATGCCTCACAGCCCAATATGATATGTAACACATCAACTTGGCTCATTGCTTTTTCAATCAAATAAATATGACCACAATGTAAAGGATAAAACTTCCCAAAAATTAAACCAACTTTATGCTTTAAAGCCATAACCATTACCAAAATACACAATAACTAATAACAATTTACAGAAAAAAAAAGCAATTTCTAATCAAATCATGCTATTTGATATATTTTACCAATTAGTAAAATAACTTTTACCATACAAATAGTTGATAATAAAGATAAAATAATACTTTATTATTTTTGTAAATTAGATAATAAAATACCCGTTGCAACCGAAATATTTAACGCAGGCATGTTATCATTTCCCTTTAAATGAACAACAACATTAGCACAATTAATAAGTTTTATATTAATTTGTTGAAATATAACTAACGCAACTTTTTTATCAAACTTGATTTTATGCAATTGAGTTGATGCAATGGATTTTGCCTGACACGGTAATAACGCAACAACTTGGTAACCACGCTGTTTAAGCATATCAAGTGAAGCAACAAAATCATCACTTTTAATTGATTCAACAGCCTCAATACCACCTTCTGCCACACGCATGGCAGCGCCACTATCGAGTAAATTTGTTTGACGTAATATAACGCCATTAACACCATAAAAAGCAGCACTACGAATTAAGCCACCTAAATTATGGGGATTATGAACATCGTCAATAGCTAAAATACAATCATGATCTTTATTACTATTATTTTCTAAATAATCCAATAAGGTAAGTGGGACACGTTTTTTTACAATTAGGCAGACACCGCCATGGTGCTGAGTTTGAGTTATTTTACTAATTTGCTCACTAGAGATAACATCATAACCTAACCGTTGTTTGACTAACCAGTCTATTAGATCTTTAAACTGATAAGTCATCTCTTGGGTAATAAATAGTTTAACAATAGCTGTGCGTCGATGTTTGAAAACTGCTTTACAGCTATTTTCACTATAAACTAAAGTTTCTTCTTTACGTTGGCGATAGCCATCATAACCAAAGGTCGGTACTTGATCATTAGCGCGAACCTTTTTTTGCCATGGTGAATCATTATCGATAGATGATTGAGATTGATTAAGTTCAACATTAAACCGCTTTTTTGCAAACTCAGATTTATCATTTCGAGGTTTGAATGTTTCAATACGATCATGACGATCTCGTTTAGATTTCAACTGAAATGAATCATCTTTACGCTTCTCTTTCCATCGAGAGGGCTTTTCAATAGCAGAGCGAGAATGTTTTTTAGATTCACTATTTTTGGCGTAAAAAATAGATGGTTTATTTTTTTCGGTATTGTCGTTCATATCAATCTCACAATTAATCGGTTATCGCGTACGGATGGTTGGGGCTATTTTATCTAATACGCCATTAACAAATTTATGGCTGTCAGCAGCACCGAAGGTTTTTGTTAAATCAATGGCTTCATTAATTACCACTTTATAGGGCACATCTTGACGTTTCATTAATTCATACAGTGCGATTCTAAGTATCGCTAATTCAATTTGTCCTAATTCATCAACAGATCGTTCAGTGAGATAAGGCGTCATTTTATCATCTAATTCGGCAGTATTTTTTGCTACACCATTTAATAATTCACGAAAATACTTAGAATCGACGCCTTTCATATCTTGTTCTGCAATAAAACTTGTCTCAACATCAGCAAGATCGTTTCTGGAAACTTGCCAAGAGTAAATGGCTTGTACCGCACATTCTCTTGCTCGACGACGAGGATTAACTAATGCCACAAAATTACTCCTTAATTGCTTTAATAATATTTAGCATTTCCAGCGCAGTTAATGCAGCTTCAGCCCCTTTATTGCCTGCCTTAGTGCCTGCACGTTCAATTGCTTGTTCTATACTTTCGGTGGTTAAAATACCAAATCCTACTGGAATAGTGTTATCTAAACTTGTACTTAATAATCCAGAGCTTGATTCACCAGCAACAAAATCAAAATGCGCTGTACTACCACGAATTACGGTACCTAACGCCACAACGGCATCATATTTTTTTGACTGTGCGGCAACTTTAACGGCAAGAGGAATTTCATAAGCACCAGGAACCCAAATAACAGTGATATTTTTATCATCAACTTGTCCTATACGTGTCAATGCATCAATTGCACCATTTACTAGGCTATCATTAATAAAATGATTAAAACGCGCCACTACAATTGCAACTTTAGCTTTTGGTGCAGCAACTTTACCTTCAATCGTTTGCATATAAATTCCTTATTAATTCTATTTTATGCCATTTCACTCTGTTTTGAGTGAAAATTACTTAATAAATTGTATCACGAATTAAAGACTTATCCTATCGGCAAATAGCGTTACGACCAAGTTCTATCCAATATATTATTTAAAATAAATGCAAAGAATTTAACTATTTGCAAATGTATTATTTGTTAAATTTAAAATTAATTTAAATTTTGTCCTTATTTCAACCATCATTATTAGAAATAACCTTAATTTATTTCTATTTCAATGTTTATTTTTGCACTTAATGGCATAGTTCCTAAAATGTTCTTACCAAAATAAGAAATTTTGTTTTTATTGCTTGCAAGCTATTTTGAACAAATTACAATAGTCTATAAATTTATTTATTATTGATGGAGAAATACCTGTGTATATTGACAATATTCGTGATGAATTAAACCAAGCTATTAACGTATTAACTAATTTTGTTTCAGATGATAAAAATCTCCAACAAATCCAAAAAGCTGCTATTTTAATTGCTGATTCGTTTAAACATGGTGGTAAAGTTTTATCATGTGGTAATGGTGGCTCTCATTGTGATGCTATGCATTTTGCTGAAGAATTAACTGGTCGCTATCGTGATAATCGCCCTGCTTATCCTGCGATAGCCATATCAGATGTAAGCCACATTTCGTGTGTAGGTAATGATTTTGGATTTGATTCTATCTTTTCACGTTATGTTGAAGGTGTAGGTCAGAAAGGTGATGTACTTTTAGGTATCTCAACTTCAGGAAATTCAGCTAACGTGCTTAAGGCAATTGAAGCAGCAAAACAAAAAGGGATGAAAATTATTACGTTAACTGGTAAAGATGGTGGTAAGATGAATGGACTTGCCGATGTTGATATTCGTGTTCCACATTTTGGTTATGCCGATCGTGTGCAAGAAATCCATATCAAAGTTATTCATATTCTTATTCTGTTAATTGAAAAAGAGATGGCAAAATAATATGTGTGAATTATTGGGTATGAGTGCTAATGTGCCAACCGATATCTGCTTTAGTTTTACTAGTTTAATTAAACGAGGTGGGGACAAAGGTCCTCACAAAGATGGTTGGGGAATTACTTTCTATGAAGGAAAAGGCTGCCGAACATTTAAAGATCCTGAGCCTTGTAGCTATTCGCCTATTGCTAAAATGGTGAAAGAATATCCCATCAAATCTAAAGCTGTGATTGCTCATATTCGACAAGCAAATCGAGGAGGTGTCGCACTAGAAAATACCCACCCATTCACCCGCGAACTCTGGGGTAAAAATTGGACTTTTGCCCACAATGGACAATTAACCAATTACCAAAATTTAGATACAGGGCTTTTTCAACCTGTTGGAGAAACCGATAGCGAATTTGCCTTTTGCTATTTAATTAATCAATTACAGCAAAAATATTTACAAAAACCTGTCGATGATCTTGAGCTATTTAATTTTATTAAGCAATGTGCCAACCAATTAAGCCAACTAGGCATATTCAATATGCTACTTTCTGATGGGCAATATGTGTTTGCCTATTGCACAACAAATTTGCATTGGATAACCCGTAAAGCACCATTTGGCAAAGCAAAATTATTGGACGAAGATGTAGAAATTGATTTTCAAAAACATACAACACCCAATGATATTGTTACTATCATTTCAACCTTACCATTAACTTCAAATGAGATATGGCAAAAACTTAATACTGGCGAAGCGATTTTATTTAAAGATGGCAAAATTAGCCAATCTTCCGCATTTTAATAGGGTGCTTGGTGACTCATTTTTAAATTGATAATGCAGATAACTTAAAGTTATCCATAACATTATAGGTTTTTAGCTAGAGCAATCAGCAATACTATTGCCAATAATATACCAAAACCTTGTGAACAAATTGCCGAAATCCTAACGCAAGACAATAAACAGATTATCAAGTAAAAGTATTTGCCGACCTGTTTTACGAATTTGAGATGGTATTGGCATTTATTTAACTCTTTGAGTTAAATAGTTTTGATAATCAGGAATTTCAATATCAACTTCTTGCGTAAAAATAGAGGACTGAATTAATGCATTAGCTGTGGATTGATTAGTGGCAACTGGAATATTCCAAACAGTAGATAATCGTAACAACGCTTTCACATCTGGATCATGAGGTACAGCATTAAGTGGATCCCAAAAAAAGATTAAGATATCAATTTTACCTTCTGCAATTAATGCACCTATCTGCTGATCTCCCCCCATCGGACCACTTAACATTGGCGTGATATTTAATCCTGTTTCTTGCTTTATTAATGTTCCAGTAGTGCCCGTGCCACATAAATTATGACGAGAAAGCTCTTCACGATTTTTTTTACACCAACTTAATAAAGAATCTTTCAGATGATCGTGAGCAACTAAAGCAATATTTTTTTTAGCTAGTAATTTACGTGTGGTATATAGCATCATTGTATCCTAATTCATTATTATATTTTTTTAATTTTTAACAGAGTATTAATCAAAGCGCAAGGTTTATTTAATTGATAATAGATAATAAAAAAGGCACCGAAGTGCCTTTTAAAAACAAAGATACAATCAATTAGAATTGGTAAATTAAACCAAGTGCTACTGTGTCTTTTGTTGTGCCCTTGATTTGTGATTTAGTAAATGAACCATCTTCATATAAAGCACGGCGTGCACCGATATCATCTTTATCTAACAAGTTAATTTTATAATCGATAATAGCTTGTAGGTTTTTGTTAAAGTCATAAGTTAAACCAACATCAACATATTTAGCTAAATCATTACCTTTAAGCCCTGCATCACTTGAATAACTAGATGCGTCTTTAACTTTATGTTGGATATAAGCAACAGATGGCGTTAAACGTCCTACTTCAAAGTCAATACCATATTGAGCAACTAATTCATAGCCTTTGGTTTTTAAATCATCAGCGCTACGAGTAGTTGAGGCATTATCCCAGCCATATTTTTGTTTACCTTGAATATATAACGCAGCTAAATAAAGGTTGTCGTTGTCATATTTAATACCAGCTGACCATGCTTTAGCATCTTTATGACCACCAGTTTGTGCATAACCAGCACCAACAGATAAACCAGTATCAAGCACATCCCAATCAACAACTGAACCCCATGCTTCAGCACTATTGCGTTTATCATTAAGAGTATAATTACCGAAATGACGTGTTGAGCTGTTATCTCCGTTATCCGCATATTGAACGGCAAAGCGTAAACCATTCACTAAGCCAAAGAAATCTGAATTACGGTAGGTTGCAACGGCTTTAGTACGAGCTGTTAATGCATAAAGATCATTATCAGAAGCATCACCACCAAATTCTGGTAAAACGTCAGTGTAAGATGTTAATGTTTTTAATACACCATCATTGCGACCATAGTCGAATGAACCAAAATCACCAAAGTTTAAACCAGCAAATGCATAACGAGTTTCATTATCAGCATTTTTACCTGTTTTTGCTTCATATTCCCAACGACCATAGCCAGTTACGCTGTCGGTCACTTGTGTTTGACCTGACATACCTAAACGTGCAGTGGTCTTGTCACCTTCACCTGTTTGGTTATTGCGATCAGTAATATAGTTTAATGCGTAAACACGACCATAAAAGTCAACTTTATTACCGTCTTTATTCCACACTTCAATAGAAGAGTTTGCTGTACCTGCAATTAAAAGTGCAGGAATAGCGATTGCTAATAGATTACGTTTCATTTTTTACCCTCAAAGGTATTTTATATTATTAAAGATGCAAATTGCTTTGCTCTGGTTTAACAAATAACTGCTAATAATCAGCAATTATATTATTACTGTGATAGCCATTTTGCCTAATAAACATGGCTCTAATGCCACATTGCCTATTTAACAATGGAATTTAGATTTATTCTGCGAATTTTCGAATATTTTAATACTTATTATAAATTTTTTTAGGCATAAAATGTTTTTTTAGGTGGGAATGAATTCAAAAGATGAAAAAAAAGGCACCTAAGTGCCTTTTTATAAGATATTAAGCGATTAGAATTGGTAAATTAAACCAACACCTAACACATCTTTAGTACCTGGTTTAGTATCGTGACCACGTGGATTTTCAGTATTTGAAGCTGCACCAAAATCTTTACGATCAAGAAGATTGAATTTATATTCAACAATCGTACTAAAGTTTTTGTTTAAATCGTAAGTTGCACCTACAGATACATACTTAGCTTCTGGTGAATTGAAACCTCTATACTTCCAACGGTAACCATATTTTGAAAAATTATCATAATCAGAAGATTTAACTTTGTGTTGAACATAAGCTAGAGAAGGAGTTAAACGACCAACTTCAAGATCGATACCATATTGAGCAACTAATTCAAATCCTCTGACTTTTAAATCTGTATCTCTTATATGATAAACGTAATCACCAATTAATCCATAAGTACCAACCGCATTCTTATGTTTACTTTGGAAATAGTTAGCACCTAAATATAAATTATAGTTATCATATTTAAGACCAGTTGCCCAAGTACTTTGACGGCTATCACTTTTTGAAGTTTGAGCGTAACCTGCACCAGCTGTTAAACCAGTGTCAAAAATATTCCATTGAACATTTGCACCCCAAGCTTCTTTCGATTTATGGTTAATACGATCTTTAGTAGTACCAGATACAGGATCTAGCCATTTTTTATTCTCAAAATCTTTAACTGCATCACCATTATCGGCATATTGTAATGCAAAGCTGATATCATCAGTTAAACCGAAGAAGTTATTGTTACGGTAAGTTGCAACAGCTTTAGTACGTTCTGAAAGAACATGCCATTCATTGTTTGCTGCATCGCCACCAAATTGTGGTAATACGTCAGTATAAGCAGTAATTGCTTTTAACACACCGTCATTACGACCATAGTCGAATGAACCAGCATCACCAAAGTTTAAACCAGCGAATGCATAACGTACTTCACTACTGCCGTCTTTACTTTTACCCGCTTTAGCTTCATATTCCCAACGACCATAACCAGTTACGCTATCAGTGATTTGAGTTTGGCCTGACATACCTAAACGAGCTGAAGTATCGTCACCTTCGCCTTTTTGACCACGGTCAGTGATGTTGTTAGCTGCTTTTACTCGGCCGTAAAAGTCAACCTTATTGCCATCTTTGTTCCAAACTTCGATAGATGCATTTGCACCAGCTGCGACTAAAAGCGCAGGGATAGCGATTGCTAATAGATTACGTTTCATTTTTTACCCTCATGGTTATTTTTTAAAAAGACACTTCCATAAGTTTAGTGTCAATTTTCGTACAATAATTATTCATCCAAAAAATAATATTTTTATCTATTATTTTTCTACTTTTTACAGTAGTGTAAATTATGTATAAATTTTTTTTAAAATCAAGCGAACTTTTCATTAAATGTAGTGTCTAAGTCTAAATTTAAGCCTGTTTGATTGTTTTTTAAACTAAAACAGATTAATATCTACCTACTGTAACTCTCAATAAATTCTTGTTAGGGATTTTAATCAACTTAAAAGTTTGCATTACGCGGCGTTCTTGGAAATGGGATAACATCGCGCACATTTTGAACACCTGTTACATAAACAATTAAACGTTCAAAACCAAGACCAAAACCAGAATGCGGCACAGTACCGTATCGACGTAAATCACGATACCACCAATAATCTTCTTTTTTGAGTCCCAATTCTTCCATGCGCTTATCCAACATATCTAAACGCTCCTCACGCTGAGATCCACCAATGATTTCACCAATTCCTGGCGCTAAAACATCCATTGCCGCTACCGTTTTACCGTCATCATTCATACGCATATAAAACGCTTTAATATCTTTCGGATAGTTTTTTACTACCACTGGTGCTTTAAAATGTTGTTCAGCTAAATAACGTTCATGTTCTGAAGCTAAATCAATTCCCCAGCTGACTGGGTTTTCAAATTTAGCATCACAATTTTGTAATATAGTGATAGCATCAGTGTAATCCACTTGAGCAAAATCAGCATTAATAAAGTTTTCAAGACGATTGATTGCTTCTTTATCGACATGCTGAGCAAAAAATTGCATATCATCAGCACGTTTTTCTAGCACTTCTTTAAACACATATTTCAACATATCCTCAGCAAGCTTAGCGTTATCATCTAGATCAGCAAACGCTACTTCAGGCTCCATCATCCAAAACTCAGCTAAATGGCGAGTAGTATTTGAGTTCTCTGCTCTAAATGTTGGACCAAAAGTATAAACTTTAGAAAGTGCACAAGCATAAGTTTCAGCGTTTAATTGTCCTGAAACGGTTAAAAAAGCTTCTTTACCAAAGAAATCTTTATCAAAATCAACTTTACCATTATCAGATTTAGGCAGATTTAGCATATCAAGTGTTGAAACGCGGAACATTTCGCCCGCCCCTTCAGTATCTGATGCGGTAATAATAGGAGTTGATAGCCAATAAAAGCCACGATCATTAAAAAACTGATGAATTGCTTGCGCAAGCGTATGACGTACACGCGTTATCGCACCAACAATATTGGTTCTTGCACGCAAGTGAGCCACTTCACGAAGATATTCAATTGAATGGCGCTTTGCTGCCATTGGGTAAGTTTCGGGATCGTCAACAAAGCCATACACTTCAACTTGCGTTGCTTGTAATTCATATTTTTGACCTTGACCTGGTGACTCCACTACTTTACCAGTGACTTTAACGGAACAACCAGCTGTTAGACGCAAGATTTCTTGTTCATAATTAGGTAAATTATTTTCAATAACAGCTTGAATAGGGTCAAAGCAGGAACCATCGTAAACAGCTAAAAATGAAATACCTGCTTTAGAATCACGGCGAGTTCTTACCCAGCCTTGAACTGAAATAGTGCTACCAACAGCAATTTTGCCTTGTAACACATCAACAATAGGTGCAACTGAAGTCATTTAATTATCCATCTCTACATTAATTTGTTTAAGTAATATTTAAAGTAATACAGATATATTCTAAAGACTATCCCATAACGAAATGGAATTCTTGAATAACTTGTTTCTTATTACTAATTTTTAGTTTCTAATATTAATAATAAGTTAAACATGAATTATTATCATTGTTTAACACTAAAAGTTCGTTTTAATTCATCAATAAAATCTAAATCCTGAGATATCGTTTTACCTGGACTATCTGATAGTTTAGCCACTGATTGATTATTACATTCCGTTAATTTAAGCACAATGTTCAATGCTTTGGTATTGACCTCTTTAGATGGAATATCACAAGCTAAAAAACCACCAACGCCAAAAGATAATTTTACGCGATGATTAAAATGTTGATAGATTTTAATCGCCTTATCAAAATTTAAGCTATCAGAAAAAACCAAAAGTTTAGTTTGTGGATCTATGCCCAATTGCTGATAATGAGCAATTGCTTTTTCACCCCATTGAATTGAATCACCTGAATCATGACGAAGCCCTTGATAATGAGAAGCAAAATGCAAATCAAAATCACGTAAAAATGCATCCATTGTAATACAATCTGTTAATGCTATTCCTAAGTCATGAGGATATTCATCTAACCAAACTTGAAGAGCATTTCTTTGGCAATCTTGAAGATTAGCACTTAAACGTTGGTGAGCTTGAAACCACTCGTGTGCTTGGGTTCCAACAGGAGTAAGCCCTAAACGATAAGCCAGTAAATAATTGCTAGTACTATGAAAGTTATGAAAGTGTGTTTTCAAATAACTGACAACTGCCTCTTGCACCGCAAACGAATAACGCCTACGTGTACCAAAATCCATTAAATTAAAGCCCGACATATCCATATTAGCTGTTTTTTCATTAAACAACGCCAATTTATCTTTTAGCCGAGCTAGTGCCTCAGAAACTCCAATATTAGGTGAACGATCTTTATGAACAATTTCACTGATAACGGCAAGTAATGGCACTTCCCATAGAATAACATCTAGCCATTTACCTTCAATTGTAATAGAAAGCACTCCATCTTCATTTTTTATAGTGAGCAAATCACTATTGAAACGCCATTTTTTAAGCCAATTTAAATAGTCAGATTTAAAAAAGGAAATATTTGATAAATAGTTAAATTCATCATCAGACAGCGCTAATGATTCCATTAATTTCACTTGATGTATTATTTCATCAACATATTGTCCCAATAAATCATCACTACGACAACGAAACTGCGCAACGACAGTTACCTCTGGGTAGTAATGAAATACAGCCTGCTGCATATGCAACTTATAAGCATCAGTATCTAATATTGATGTAATTATTGCTGGTAACATGTAAATTTAGTGCTATTGCTTTAAATAAAAATTTCAAAGATTATAGCAGAATAATAATGAAGATATAGATTAATTATGTAATAAGATTGTTTTTAATCAGCTATAATATCAACCAATATAAAATATAAATTGATTTCAAACCAAAAGGTCATAACAACATGAATACAAAAACACCTGAATCGCTGCCTATTGCCAAAAATCGTCTTGATTATAAATCACCCGATTTTACCATTACCGACATTGATCTTGATTTTGATTTAGCTCCCGAAATAACAACCGTCACAGCTCGTAGCCATGTTGTTAAGAAAAATAATAAAGCGGACAATTTAATTTTAGATGGTGAAGATCTTAAATTGATTTCTGTTAATATTGACGAACAACCATGGCATGATTATCAGCTCACAAAAGCTGGTTTAATCATTCAGCGTGTTCCAGCAGAATTTACATTAACGATTGTTAACGAAATTAAACCAATTGACAATACAGCACTTGAAGGATTATATGTATCAGGCGAAGCGCTCTGTACTCAATGTGAAGCAGAAGGATTCCGCCATATTACCTATTATCTTGACAGACCTGACGTTCTTGCTCGCTTTTCAACACGTATTACCGCGAATAAACAACATTATCCTTATCTACTTTCGAACGGTAATCGCATAGCGCAAGGCGAGCTTGCAGATGGACGTCATTGGGTACAATGGCAAGATCCTTTTCCGAAACCGGCTTACTTATTTGCATTAGTTGCTGGTGATTTTGATATTTTAAAAGATCAGTTTATCACGCAATCAAAGCGGAAAGTTGATTTAGAAATTTACGTTGATAAAGGTAATTTAGATCGTTCGCAGTGGGCTATGACAAGCTTAAAAAATGCCATGCGTTGGGACGAAACACGCTTTGGGCTTGAA
Organism: Gilliamella sp.; assembly: GCF_024104075.1. Lineage (NCBI taxonomy): Bacteria > Pseudomonadati > Pseudomonadota > Gammaproteobacteria > Orbales > Orbaceae > Gilliamella > Gilliamella sp. The sequence goes on from NZ_JAGGHR010000002.1 coordinate 23,974, forward strand.
TACGACTTAGATATCTTTATGATTGTAGCGGTTGATTTTTTCAATATGGGAGCAATGGAAAACAAAGGATTAAATATCTTTAATTCAAAATATGTGCTTGCCAAACCACAAACAGCAACAGATGATGACTATCTAGGTATTGAAGGTGTAATTGGTCATGAATATTTTCACAACTGGACTGGTAATCGGGTAACCTGTCGCGACTGGTTCCAACTTAGTTTAAAAGAAGGATTAACTGTATTTCGAGATCAGGAATTTAGCGCTGATATGGGATCTCGTGCAGTAAAACGCATTGAGGATGTCAAACTTTTGCGCACCGTTCAATTTGCCGAAGATGCTAGCCCAATGTCTCACCCTATTCGGCCTGAACAAGTAATAGAAATGAATAACTTTTACACAGTCACCGTGTACGAAAAAGGCGCTGAAGTTATTCGAATGATGCATACTTTATTAGGAGAAGATAAATTCCAAGCAGGGATGAAACTTTATTTTAAACGCCATGATGGTAGTGCCGCAACTTGTGATGATTTTGTTGCAGCCATGCAAGATGCCTCAGGTATCGATTTAACTCAATTTAAATTATGGTATAGCCAATCAGGAACACCTGAATTAACCGTTACCGATAATTATGACGAGAAAAATCAACAATATACTTTAACAGTAGAACAATATACGCCAGCTACTCAAGATCAAGCACAAAAACAGGCTTTGCATATCCCACTTGATATCGAGTTATATCAACATAATGGTGAAATAATTCCACTGCAATACCAAGGCAAATCTGTTCACCATGTTTTAAATTTAACACAAAACAAACAACAATTTATCTTTGATAACGTAACTCAAAAACCGATTATTTCAGTATTACGTGATTTTTCAGCACCTGTTAAGTTAACTTATGATTATCAAGATAATGATCTTATTTTCTTAATGCAACACGCTACTAACGCATTTAGCCGTTACGATGCAGCTCAAATGTTATTAGCAAAATATGTTCGCTTGAATGTAAAAAATTATCAAGAAAATCAAAATTTAATGTTGCCTGATTCAGTATTAGATGCATTTAGAGCCGTATTGTTATCAGAAAAAACTGACCCTTTCCTTATTGCACAAATATTAACCTTGCCATCTGAAAACGAGTTGGCGAATTTATTTACTGTGGTTGATCCAATCGCAATTCATCAAGTGCGTCTATTTTTGTTAACGCATTTTGCAAACGAACTTTATGATGAATTATTAGCCGTTTATCACCACAATAAAACGTCACAATATCAAATTAAACATAATGACATTGCTAAGCGGTCACTTAAAAACTGTTGTTTAACTTTATTAGCTCATGCCGATGATAATTCGCACGCCAATACATTGGTTAACCAACAATATTATCAAGCAAATAATATGACTGATTGTTTAGCCGCCTTGAGTGTTGCTGTAAAAGCTGAACTTGATTGTCGAACTGAGTTATTGGCTAACTTTGATGACAAATGGCATCAAGATGGACTTGTTATGGACAAATGGTTAGCACTAAACGCAACAAGCCCAGAAAAGAATGTTCTTGCTACCGTGAAAAAATTATTAACTCACCGCTCATTTACACTCAGTAACCCAAATCGGATTCGTGCATTAATTGGAGCATTTGTAAATAATAACCCTGTGGCATTTCACGCTGAAGATGGCAGTGGTTATCAATTTTTAGTTGAAATTCTCACTGAGTTAAACAAAAAAAATCCGCAAGTTGCAGCAAGGCTTATCGATCCTCTAATTCGATTAAAACGTTATGACAAAAAGCGTCAACAGCAGATGCGAAAAGCACTTGAGGCATTGCTAAAAATTGAAAATTTATCTAAAGATTTATTTGAGAAAATTAACAAGGCACTAGAAGCCTAAGTAGGAAATAGCATTCTGCAATATCGTTGTAGGATGCTATTAATAAATTTAAAATTGAAGTTGAAATTTTATACTTAAACGTATAGTTTCCTGAAACTTTTTTACAAGCACTTTAATAAGTTTTAAATAATGACAATAAAAGAAATCACTTCCACAGAACTTGCACAAAAATTAAATCAGCAAGATAATCTATTTCTACTCGATGTACGAGAACCCAATGAAATAGCCATTTGCAGTATTGGCAACGCAACTCATATTCCAATGAATATGATCCCTTTATATCTAGATAAAATCCCAGATGAAATCGATATTGTTATTTATTGTCATCACGGAAGACGTAGCCTAACTGTTGCTCATTATTTAGCAGAAAACGGTTTTGATCCTAACTTTCTCTATAATCTTACAGGAGGGATTGATGCTTGGGCGCTAACAATTGATAAACAGATGGCACGATACTAAAATGCCCGTTATAAAACGGGCTTTTCTTCATCACTTTACCTTGCTATGCTTATTCTTGAGGCATCACCCAATAACCATTTTGGTTATGTGTTTTCATATAATCTTTAAATTGTTGAGATTGATAAATACGCTTCACATCTTGAGCCCATCGACTATTTTCGTTTCCTTCATTCACTACAACCATAATTTCCAAATCAGGAATGATGGTTTCAGAAAGTAATGCTTTGTTCGAGTCAATATTAGCAGAATAAACAATGCTACCTGGAATTACCGCAAAATCTAATTCATTAAGCACTCTAGGAATATTGGCCGAATCCATTTCAATAATTTCAATCCCTGCAATATTTTGAGCAATATCATTTTTACTAACAATAATAGGATTTGTATTATTTTTTAATTTTATCCAACCAGCTTTTTCTAGTAGATTATATGAACGAGCTGCATTAGAAGCATCTTGTGGAATAGCAACTTTTGCTCCTGAAAAAACTTGCGTTAGTGAGGTGAACTTATTTGAAAATATTGCCGCAGGTACCGATGGTACATGCACAACCGATTTTAAATTTGCTTTACGCTGGGCATTAAACACATTCATATAAGCTGTGTGCTGTGCAACGGTTAAATCAATACTACCTTCACTTAAAGCTACATCTGATTCAAGTAAATGCGGAAAATTCACTAATTTAACCTTATAACCCTCTGATTCAAGTATGGGTTTAACAGCATCATTAAAAAGATCGTTATATGGACCTGGTGATACGCCCATGCTAATTTCTTTTTTTGTCTGATTATCGACTGGTTTAGACGAATTATCACAACCAATAGTCAAAAACACTGAACTAGCAACTAAAACGACTGATATGTATTTAAATATTTTTTGTTTGATAAACGCATTTTTCATTTCAGCTATCCTCTATAAGCTATAAGCATTAAATACACTCTAACACAGAAAAAAGCATTCATTTATTCCAAGTAATTCTATCTTATAACTATATGGAATAAGATATAAAAAACGATTATTAGAGCAACAATTTAACCTGTGATACCGTTAGATATATCAATTATTGTCAATCGTTGAATATGCCATATAAACACCTGCAATAAATGATTCAGCCAAATTGCCTAAGCAAGCACTTATTCAACTAGAACAAAATAAATAGGTGATGAACAATGATTAAATTTGAACATGTCTCAAAACAATATGAAAGAAATGGCGTCACAACACAAGCTTTAAACGATATTAATTTAACCATCAGTAGAGGTGATATTTACGGCATTATTGGTTACAGCGGCGCAGGTAAAAGTACCTTAGTGCGCTTAATTAACTTTCTTGAAAAACCAACACAAGGCAATGTCATTATTCAAAATAAACTATTAAATCAATTATCTAGTAATGAATTACGTCAAACCCGTCAAAAAATTGGTATGATTTTTCAGCATTTTAATTTGCTTGAATCAAAAACCGTATTTGAAAATATTGCTATTCCTTTAATTTTAATCAAAAAAGATAAACATTCGATTAAACAAAAAGTCTATGAACTTTTGGAATTTGTTGGATTAAGTGATAAAGCTAACAGCTATCCCAAAGAGCTTTCTGGTGGGCAAAAACAGCGCATTGGTATCGCCCGAGCATTAGCCAACGATCCTGATATTTTACTATGTGATGAAGCAACTTCAGCACTTGATCCACAAACCACTCAAGCTATTTTAGATTTAATCAAAAAAATCAATGAAGAATATAAAATAACAGTCGTGTTAATCACTCACGAAATGCATGTAATTGAACAAATTTGCCATAAAGTTGCAGTAATGGAAAAAGGCAAGATTATAGAACAAGGTAACGTACTTGACGTATTTGGACAACCAAAACACCAAACTACTCAAAATTTTGTTAGCTCAGTGATCAACGATCAAATTCCAAATGGTGTTGTGGAAAATTTGTTAGAAATAGAAGGTAAAAAAGACAATATCAAATTATTTAAGCTCGAATTCTTAGGACGATCTGCGTCAGAACCCGTGATGAATTCACTTATACTGCAACAAAAAGTTATCGTCAATATTTTGTTTGCCCATATGTCAGAAATCGAAAAAACGGTTTTAGGTAGTATGTTTGTTCAACTAAAAGGTAACGATAGTAATATCAAAGAATCAGTACATTACTTACGTGAGCGCGGTGTGCAAGTCACTGAAATTAAACATTGGGAGATGAGTAAAAATGGAAATATTTAATACTATAATTGACTATTTGGCCTCTTGCTTTGCAACATCAGTAACCACTGAACAATTTGTTCAAGCATCCTATGACACCCTAATTATGGTAGTTTTCTCCTTAATTTTAGGTTCATTAATCGGAATTCCACTTGGTATTTGCTTAGTTACAACAAGACCTTATGGACTATTAGAAAATCGTCGAGTGTTTCGTATTATCAATTCGATTATTAATATAGTTCGCTCATTGCCTTTTATTATTTTATTAGTTGCTATCCAACCTTTAACAAAGGTCATTGTAAATAGCTCTATTGGCACTATAGCAGCGATTGTTCCATTAACATTTTATGTTGCTCCTTACATTGCTAGATTAGTTGAAAATTCATTACTTGACGTGAATAGTGGTATTATTGAAGCGGCTCAATCAATGGGAGCGACGCCAATACAAATTATTTGGTATTTTATGTTACCAGAGGCATTTAGCTCTTTAATTTTAACGCTTACAACTGCTACTATAGGTTTAATTGGTGCTACAGCGATGGCTGGTGCTATTGGTGCTGGCGGTATTGGCGATTTAGCTGTGTCATACGGTTATCAACGTTTTGATAATACTGTTACTTATATCTGCGTGGTGATATTAGTTATCTCTATACAATTTATTCAAAGCACTGGTAATTATTTAGCTCGTAAAGCACGACATGAATAAAACACATAATCACTTTTAGTTATGCATGATCAGTAAAAAATGGGGGGAGCTAAAATATAACTTTCCCCATTTATTATTTAGAAAAATAGCCTTAATTATCTTTTATCTCTCTAATAAGATATTTTACGTAAAACCTCTGTTTGCCTATAAAAATCAGCCATCGAGTATAAAAACTATTTATTGAGCAGTTATACACAAATAGGCAAAACGTTTAATTGATTTCTTTATTTACAAATATCAAGTAAAATAAGCAAAATTTTACCATTCTAGAAATCTAGGAAATCAATGTGACAAACGCATTACAACAAAATTTGGTTGAAATTCACGATATGTCTTTTTATCGTGGAACAAGGCCTATTTATAAAAATATGAGTTTGAATGTCCCTAAAGGAAAAGTGACAGCAATCATGGGACCTTCAGGAATTGGTAAAACCACACTACTAAGGCTCATTGGTGGTCAATTAAAACCGCAGTCAGGAAAAATTTTATTCGATGGTGAAGACATTCCAAGCATGTCTCGCTCCCGACTTTATGAAGTACGCAAACGCATGAGCATGTTATTCCAATCGGGAGCTTTATTTACCGATCTAACTGTGTTTGATAATGTTGCTTACCCACTACGTGAGCACTTCAAATTACCTGAACCTATATTGCATAATTTAGTCTTAATGAAATTACAAGCTGTTGGTTTACGTGGTGCAGCTCAAATGATGCCATCGGAACTATCTGGTGGTATGGCAAGACGAGCAGCATTAGCTAGAGCCATTGCGCTTGATCCCGACTTAATTATGTTTGATGAACCTTTTGCTGGGCAAGATCCTATATCTATGGGTGTTATTGTTAAACTGATATCTGAAATCAACCAATCATTAGGATTAACCTGTATCGTTGTTAGCCATGACGTGACCGAAGTGCTTAGTATTGCAGATTATGCTTATATTGTAGCCGAACAACATATTATTGCAGGTGGTACATCACAGCAATTACGTGATAATGATGATTTACGAGTAAAACAATTCCTTGACGGGTTGGCTGATGGTCCAGTACCTTTTCATTATCCTGCTGAAGATTACAAATTAGACCTAAGCAGAGGTACAAAATAATGTTAAATATACTGGCAAAATTAGGACAATGGTTTATTGATGTCATTGCAATGATTGGTCGTTCTGGTGTGATGCTCTTTAGGGCATTAATTGGTAAGCCACAATTTAATAAACAATTCCCATTACTCATTAAGCAATTTTATTTTGTTGGAGTACAATCACTCACTATTATTATTGTTTCTGGTCTTTTTATTGGCATGGTTTTGGCCTTGCAAGGTTATTTTATTCTGACCACTTTTGGTGCTGAAGCCAGCCTTGGAATGATGGTAGCCCTTGCCCTACTTCGTGAGTTAGGTCCTGTTGTTGCTGGTTTGCTGTTTGCAGGTCGTGCTGGCTCTGCATTAACGGCTGAAATCGGCTTAATGAAAGCAACTGAGCAGCTATCAAGTATGGAAATGATGGCAATTGATCCATTACGACGTATTATTGCACCTCGTTTTTGGGCTGGTTTTTTCAGTATGCCATTTTTAACTGCAATTTTTGTTACCGTTGGTATTTTAGGTGGTGTTATTGTAGGTGTTGATTGGAAAGGTATTGATGCAGGCTTTTTTTGGTCATCTATTCAAAGTAATGTTGATTGGTGGCATGATCTAGGTAACTGTTTTGTAAAAAGCTTTGCATTTGCCATTGCCAGCACTTGGATTGCACTTTTCAATGGTTATGATTGTGTACCAACATCAGAAGGAATTAGTCGAGCAACAACAAGCACTGTTGTTTATTCATCATTAGTAATTTTGGGGTTAGATTTTATTTTAACCGCATTAATGTTTAGTCATTGAGGTCATTAAACATGAGTCGTAAAGTTGAAATCACTGTAGGATTATTTATGGTACTGGTCATTTGCTCGGTACTTTTTTTATGTTTCCGTGTAACGGATCCAACATCATTTGCTAGTCATAATTCATATCGAGTTTATGCTGTATTTGATAATATTGGCGGATTAAAAGCACGCTCTCCAATCAAAATCGGTGGCGTTGTGATTGGTCGAGTCAGTAATATAACACTAAAATCATCAGATCTTGATGTATATAAACCCTATGTAACAATAGATATTGATGCACAATACAATCAAATTCCAGTTTCAAGTTCGCTTTCAATTAAAACATCAGGTTTATTAGGTGAACAATTTATTGATATTAACTTTGGACTTGATAAAAGTACCGAATTAGAACTTGATTCATTGGATAGCGAAGGCACAAGCAACAATTTGCCAACAAATAATCATGAACCAGCTTATTTTCATGATGGTTTTGTAATATACAACACTAAACCAGCAATGGTTATTGAAGACTTAATTGGTCAATTCCTTTATAGTACTGGAGGTTCGACCGATGATAAAGATAAGAAACAAGATACACAAGATATAAATGAAAATTAAGGAGTTTTGTTACTATGTTAACCAAATTTAAACACACTATTTTTTTTGCATTAGCTTTAATATTTAGTGCTAATGCGTTTGCTGAAAATGATCCTTATAAAGAAATGCAAGTTTCTGCTGATAAGCTTTTTAGCACTATGAATGCACAATCTGCGGCACTAAAATCAAACCCTAACAAACTAAAAGAGATCGTAAGAACAGATTTATTACCTTATGTACAAGTAAAGTATGCTGGCGCATTAATTTTAGGTAATTATTATAAAAGTGCTACAGATGCGCAACGTAAAGCCTATTTCGCTGCTTTTGAAAACTATTTGGTACAAACTTTTGCTCAAGCATTATCTATGTATAATGGCCAAACTTATCAGGTTGAATCGCCAAAAGATTTAACAGGCAAAACGCTTATCTCTATTCGTGTTTTATTAAACCAACCTAATAAAAACCAACAACCATTGCGAATTGATTTCCAATGGCGTAAAAACTCTGTCACTGGCGAATGGAAAGCTTATGATTTAGTTGCAGAAGGCGTCAGCATGATCACCACCAAGCAAAATGAGTGGTCAACAATTTTACGCCAAGATGGTATTGACGCATTAACTAAACAATTAACTGATCTTTCAAATCGCAATATTGACCCAAACGCTAAACCAAAGGGCTAGCCATAATGTCGCGAATAAAAACAGAAAAACAACAAGAAATATTATCTTTACAGGGTGAACTTGATGTTCACTCTTTAAACGATTTGTGGTCAACACAAAATACTATTTTAAATGGTGTAAAATGCATTGATGTTGCGCAACTTACTCGGGTTGATTCTTCAGGGCTCGCAACTTTAATTTATTTTTGCAATAAATATCATGTAAAGCTCAAAGGTATTAATCCTCAGCTACAAACATTAATTACATTGTATGATCTACAACCTGTAATTAATATTTAAAAAATGTTAAGTTTTATACTGAAACACATAGTTACCTGAAACTTTTTAACAAAACATTCCCCCATAATTTACATTAATGATGAGTATGAATAATGGATAAACAAGAAATTATAAACAAATTAAAAAATTCGCTTGAACTTGATGATGTACATGTCCTAACCGATGATGGAAGCCATTTCCAAGTTATTGCTGTAGGAGAATTATTTGCCGATTTAAATCGAGTGAAAAAACAACAAGCAATCTATGCCCCTTTGGCTGAATTTATTAATGATAACCGTATTCATGCGCTTTCTATAAAGACTTATACCCCCACTGAATGGCAACGTGAACGCAAACTTATGGGATTATAACCATTTCTTAGCATGATAATCCCTTGAATTAATTGTTTTCGCCACCATATTATGTTGTATCAATAGACAACACCATTTGTATAAAGGTATCGCTACATGACTAATCCATTATTAACAGATGCACCATTACCCCTTTTTTCACAAATTAAACCCGAACATGTTTTGCCTGCTATACAAGAAACTTTAAAAAACTGCAGAAATACCATTGAAGCAGTATTAAAGCAAAATAGCCAATATACTTGGGATAACTTAATTCAACCAATTGATGAAGCAGACGAAAAATTTGGACGAGCTTGGTCTCCAGTTAGTCATCTTAACTCAGTTAAAAATAGCCCTGAATTACGTGAAGCTTATGAAGCTTGTCTGCCATTACTATCTGAGTACAGCACATGGGTTGGGCAACATAGACCTTTATATCAAGCTTATAAGCAACTTAAAGAAAGCGAACAATATGCTACTTTAACCAAAGCACAGAAAAAAGTGGTTGATAATGCACTACGTGATTTTGAATTATCTGGAATTGGCTTACCCGATGACAAACAGAAACGTTACGGTGAAATTGTTGCAAAATTATCAGAATTATCCTCAAAATATAGTAACAATGTGCTCGATGCCACCATGGGATGGTCAAAATTAATTACCGATATCAAAGAACTATCTGGCATGCCTGAAAGTGCGCTTTCTGCCGCAAAAGAACAGGCTAAATTAAAAGATAAAGAGGGCTGGTTACTAACCTTAGATATACCAAGTTATCTTCCCGTCATGACCTACTGTGATAATCGTGATTTACGATTTGAACTTTACCAAGCCTATAATACTCGTGCGTCAGATCAAGGACCAAACGCAGGTAAGTGGGATAACACTGAAATTATCAAACAAATCTTAACGCTTCGTAATGAGCTTGCACTATTACTAGGCTTCGATAATTATGCTAATAAATCATTAGCAACAAAAATGGCAAGCTCAACCGCTCAAGTCATTGAGTTTTTGAACAATTTAGCAACTAAAGCTAAACCTCAAGGTGAAAAAGAGTTAGCAGATCTTAAACGTTATGCTTATGAGTTTTTTGGCGCAAGTGACATCAAACCATGGGATATAGCTTATTATAGTGAAAAGCAAAAACAGCATTTGTACGCTATCAACGATGAAGAATTGCGTCCTTATTTCCCTCAACAACGAGTGATTAATGGTCTATTTGAAGTAGTGCATCGCATTTTTGGTATTACAGCCAAAGAGCGACAAGGCGTTGAAGTTTGGGATCCTGAAGTTAAATTTTATGATCTATTTGCCGCAAATGGTGAGTTAAAAGGTAGTTTCTATCTTGATTTATATGCACGTGAACATAAGCGTGGCGGTGCTTGGATGGATGATTGTATTGGTCGTATGCGTTTTGCTGATGGTCATGTACAAAAACCCGTTGCCTATTTAACTTGTAACTTCAATCGCCCAGTTGGTGATAAACCAGCACTATTTACACACGACGAAGTCACAACCCTTTTCCATGAATTTGGTCATGGTTTACACCACATGTTAACCGAAATTGATACTTCATCAGTTTCTGGTATTAATGGGGTGCCATGGGATGCTGTTGAATTACCAAGTCAATTTTTAGAAAACTGGTGTTGGCAGCCTGAAGCGCTTGCATTCATATCTGGGCATTATCAAACTGGTGAACCGTTACCAACTGATATGTTAGAAAAGATGCTAGATGCTAAAAACTATCAAGCAGCACTATTTATTTTACGCCAATTGGAATTTGGTCTTTTTGACTTTAAATTACATACACAAAAAGATCCTGATATTTTAAATACATTGGCTGAAATAAGAAAGCAAGTTGCCGTTGTTCCTACCGTTGAATGGGGAAGATTTCCACACGCATTTAGCCATATCTTTGCTGGTGGTTATGCTGCAGGTTATTATAGCTATTTATGGGCAGAAGTATTATCCGCTGATGCATTTTCACGTTTTGAAGAAGAAGGTATTTTCAACGCTAAAACAGGCAATGCATTTCTTGATAATATCTTGTCACAGGGTGGTAGCGATGAGCCTATGACATTATTTAAAAACTTCCGAGGGCGTGAACCTCAACTTGAAGCATTACTTCGTCATTATGGTATCCACTAATTCTAACTTTGCTCAGCTAAAATTATTAGCTGAGCAGTGGTTATCCACACATGCTGATCTTCCATTCGCTCTTGTTACCCAAAACAATCAACTTGAGTTACAAAAAACTGACGAACCAAAACTAGGGGCAATATGCGTAAACTTTGTTTCTGGAACAATGGCTCATCGTCGCCAATTTGGTGGTGGACGTGGCGAAGCAATTGCTAAAGCAGTAGGTATCAAAGGTGAGTATTTACCTACAGTTCTTGATACCACAGCAGGGCTTGGTCGAGATGCATTTGTTTTAGCATCAATCGGTTGCCATGTCACTATGTTTGAAAGGCATCCTGTTGTTGCTGCATTGCTAGAAGATGGCTTGCAGCGTGCCTACCAAGATCCCCAAATCGGTAGTTGGCTTGAGCAACATTTACGTTTAATTTATCATTCAAGCATTGAGGGATTGAGCACTTACCCTGAAAAACCTGATGTTATTTATCTCGATCCAATGTTTCCGCATCGTCAAAAAAGTGCGCTTGTCAAAAAAGAGATGCGTATTTTTCAACTATTAGTTGGTAGTGACAACGATGCTGACAGCTTATTAGAACCCGCAAGGCAACTTGCCAAAAAACGTGTAGTTGTAAAAAGGCCCGATTATGCACCGTTTTTAGCCAATCAAAAACCAACGGCCGAAATTAAAACTAAAAATCACCGTTTTGATATATATACACCTCTAGAGTAATACAAGGATATTGTTTAAATTATGCGATTAGATAAATTTCTCACTCATCACTTAGGCGCTAGCCGCACTATTGTAACCAAAGAACTCAAAGCTAAAAAAGTGACTGTCGATGGTGAAATTATAAAATCAGGTGCTTACCAGTTATTACCCGAGCAAGTGGTTGAGTATGATGGTTATGAAATCATACCCGTAACCAATAATCGTTACTTTATGCTTAATAAACCTCAAGGTTATGTCTGTTCAACTGATGATCCTGACCACCCTACTATACTTTATTTTATTGATGAACCAATGCCTGAAAAATTGCATGCAGCAGGTAGACTTGATCTTGATACTACAGGACTTGTTCTACTTACTGATGATGGTAAGTGGTCACACCGTATTACATCACCCAAACATCATTGCGAAAAAGTCTATGCCGTCACGGTTGAACAGCCATTATGTATTGAACTGATTGATATATTTAAAAATGGTATCCAATTAAAAAATGAGAAATCACTTACCAAACCAGCGAAATTAAATATTATTGATGACTTTCACGCTGAATTAACTATTAGTGAAGGACGATATCATCAAGTTAAACGCATGTTTGCAGCAGTCAATAACCATGTTGTTGAATTGCATCGCAAACAAATAGGTAAGGTAATTCTTGATATACCTGAAGGTGAATATCGACCACTTTCACAAGATGAAATCGACTCGTTTAATTGACACATATAATTTACATTAATCTTAATAGCAACTTTCCATTTAGATAAATAAATATTTTTTAAATAATTTTATCTCATTTATATGACATATTTTAGGTGCATTTTAAAAAATTTGAAGGAAGTATGACGTGCCAACTCAAGATTGTTTAAGTGATATTAAAATTTCCAAACAAGCGCTTATTTTTATCCTTGGATTACTTTCTATGTTGATGCCTTTATCCATAGATATGTATTTACCTAGTATGCCAACGATTGCACGCGACTTTAATGTAACCGATGGCACGGTACAGCTAACAATTAGTTGCTATTTATTAGGATTTTCTGTTGGACAACTTTTATTTGGACCACTCACAGATAGTTATGGGCGTCGTAATGTTCTCATTTTGGGTCTAATTATTTTTATAGTTGCGGCGTTAAGCTGTGGTATTGCCAACAATATTAATCAATTAATTACAGCTCGCTTTTTCCATGGCATTGCGGCAGCGGCTACAGCAATAGTCATTAATGCGTTAATGAAAGATATTTATCGTGATCGTGACGAATTTTCTAAAATGATGTCATTTGTCATGCTGATATCCAACGTAGCACCATTACTCGCACCAATTATTGGTGGATTTATTTTATATTGGTTTAATTGGCAAGCCAATTTCTACACTATTAGCCTAATTGCTTTGACTTGCTTTGGTCTAGTGATCGCATTTATTCCTGAAACACTTACAAAAACAAAACGCAATAAATTTAGTTTAATTCGTATTTTAAGTAATTTTATTACACTGTTCAGGCATCGCCAAGTATTAACTTATATGATGTTAGGTGCATTTTCTGGAGCTGGATTATTTTCATTTTTAAGCTTAGGACCTTTTGTATATATGAATCTACACGGTGTTGCATCAACTAATTTTGGCTACTACTTTGCATTCAATATAATAGTTATGGTGTTTATGAATACATTAAATAGCCGTTTTGTTAAACATGTTGGCTCGATTAAAATGATGCAGTTCGGTCTTTTGGTCCAATTTGTTATGGCAATAGGCCTTACTATCGTAACATTATTTAATCTCGGATTTGCCTATCTTGTTATTTGCATTGCAGGATATATTGGTTGTATGTCAACCATTGGTGGAAATAGTATGGCAATCGTTTTAGACTTTTATCCCTATATTGCAGGTACAGCCTCATCTCTTGCCGGTACAATTCGTTTTGCAATCGCTGGGGCAATAGGCATATTATTATCATTATTGGTATCAACTCCAACTGCACAATCCATAACGGTCAATAATACAACAGAGTGGCTAATGGTTGGCTCTATGGTGTTATGTAATTTTATTTCTGTGAGCTTATTTTTGAGTGTCAAAAATAATAAAAGGTAATAATTATGATCTATCAACTAGGTGATTTACATCCACAAATTCATCAAAATTGTTTTATCGCAAAATCTGCTGATATCATTGGTGATGTCGTTTTACAAGAGGGTGTTTCTATTTGGTTCAACGCTGTTTTACGCGGTGATATTGCTCCCATACATATTGGTAAAAATAGCAATGTGCAAGATAACACTACCATCCATATTGAAACAGATATCCCTTGCATTATTGGCGAGAATGTCACTATTGGGCATAATGTTATCCTACATAGTTGCACCATTGAAGATAATGTATTAATTGGTATGGGTAGTACTATATTAAACAATGCCAAAATTGCAAAAAATTGCCTTGTTGGCGCCAACTCGTTAGTAACACATACCATACCTTATGAAGAAGGTTGTTTAATTATGGGATCACCCGCAAAAATTATCCGCAAATTAACTAAAGCTGAAATTACAGCAAATATCACTAATGCACAACGATATGTAAAAAATGGTATAAGATTTAAAACTAGCCTACTTCCTGTTGCATAATAACCCAACAATAAATTGCGTTTTAAACAGTATTGGCTCTGTGAGCAAGCACAATTTATGATAAAATGCCAGCTATTTTAATAGCAATAGTTTTTAGGTACTTGTTTGAAAAAGCCCAAAATTACAAAAAAACAGATCATCACTCAATTGATTCTACTAACAATAATAGTTTTATCTGTTTGTTTATTTCTATCGCAGTTCAGTTACGATCCATCCGATCCCGGTTGGTCTCGTACGGCTTGGCACTATCCTATTAGTAATTTTGGTGGTTATGTTGGTGCATACATCTGTGACGTTCTGTTTCAATTTTTAGGCTTTATTGCTTATAGCCTACCTTTTATCGCTATTTTTATTTGTTTACAGTCAATCGTTTATTTTTATAAACATGCTAATGATCCTATAAACTACTTTAGTCTTTCATTTCGGATTATTGGTGTGTTAGCATTTATATTTAGTGCTACAGGATTTTTTACTTTAAATATTGCTGATTCTGAACAATTTGAAGCAGGCGGTTATTTAGGTGCGATAGTCATCGAAAGCCTTTTACCAATTATAGATAGCATTACTTTATCCTTAATTCTTCTTGGAACTTGCTTGGCCTGTGTCACATTATTAACTGGATTATCATGGTTGAATCTAATTGAAAAATTAGGTGCTTTTGTCATGATTTTACTACTACCGATCAGATGGTTAATTAAGCCTCGCACAGCCAATAAACTTAAACAACCAGATCCACAAAATGAAAAACCAATAGCGCAGACTGATGAGGAAATAAAAGATCCTCAATTTACAATACCTTTTGATACAAAACTAGATAAAAAATCAGATGATGATATCAATATCATTCCAACATCAAATACTATCTCTAGTGTTGAAACAACTCAAAATCAGACTGCAAATACCATCATATCGGCTGACGATAAAACAATCTCAATAAAAACAACCGATGAATTAATCAATTCATCCCACAAAGATACTCAAGTACCGCAGTCAACAACAGCGCCCCTAACAAGTGATAATCCACCAAATAAAGAGCTCGATCCTAACGAGATTTTATCTCGCCTTGAATCAATTATTCAAAACATGAATGGAAACAAAGCTACTCCAGAGCAAGAGCAAACCTTGTCTTCATCAATAGAACAAATAAAACAGGTAATACAAACACAAAAATCAGAAGAAAAACTACCATTCGATGAACCAGAAAAATACACAATTTCAGATGCACCAAGTAAACCACTGTTTACATCAGTACACAACGAACCCAAAATTAATTTTACTAATGAACAAACACCGTTTGAATCATCCATCAACCTTTCAGCTATAGAAACAACTGAAACCAAACAACCATTTATTCAAGAACCACAGGTTATTACAAGTACAAAAGACACTGCATCTATAGAAGATACACAAAACATAACAGATACAAAGACTGAAACTGAAATAAAAGAAGTGAAAGCAGACGTAGAGCAACTAGAATATGTTGACACTGAAGCTCTAAAAAAAGCAAATCCAATTATTGACGATATCTATCCTGAAGAAGATCGTGTTGAAGATATTCAACATAATCATTTCAATGAAAATGACGAAGATAGCTTAATTCATCCGTTATTAAGACGTAATGATAAACCGTTACCTAAACCGACTACACCACTACCGTCACTGAACTTATTAACTGCGCCACCAACAGCTCGAATCGAAGTCGATCATGGTGCCTTAAACGCAATGTCGGAACTGATTGAAAAAAGTTTATCGGATTATCGAGTGAAGGCAAAAGTGGTTGATTATTTACCGGGACCTGTGATTACTCGATTTGAAATTGAACTTGCACCGGGTATCAAAGCGGCACGAATTTCAACGCTAGATCGTGACTTAGCACGATCATTATCAATGCCATCGGTTCGTGTAGTTGAAGTTATTCCGGGAAAACCTTATGTAGGTATTGAATTGCCCAATAAAAATCGTCAAACAGTCTATTTTAGAGAAGTCTTAGACAGCCCTCAATTTAAAGATGCTCAATCGCCGTTAACTGTCGTATTAGGGAAAGATATTGCTGGGCAATCAGTGGTTGCTGATCTTGCTAAAATGCCTCATTTACTTGTTGCTGGTACTACTGGCTCGGGTAAATCAGTTGGTGTTAATGCGATGATTTTAAGCATTTTATATAAATCGCAACCTGAAGATGTC
The DNA here is from genome assembly GCF_024104075.1 of Gilliamella sp. NCBI lineage: Bacteria > Pseudomonadati > Pseudomonadota > Gammaproteobacteria > Orbales > Orbaceae > Gilliamella > Gilliamella sp. Next base: position 40,632 of record NZ_JAGGHR010000002.1, read on the forward strand.
AGGTTTATTATGATTGACCCCAAAATGCTAGAGTTATCTATTTATGAAGGAATACCACATTTATTAACACAAGTGGTTACTGATATGAAAGATGCCGCTAATGCATTAAATTGGTGTGTTAACGAAATGGAACGACGCTATCGTCTAATGTCAGCATTAGGTGTGCGTAATATTGCTGGTTATAACGAAAAAATAAAACTAGCAGAACAAATGGGCAGACCAATTCCCGATCCACTTTGGAAACCAACTGATAGTATGGATCTTAATATGCCGACACTCGAAAAATTACCCTATATTGTGGTCATGGTCGATGAGTTTGCTGATTTGATTATGGCTGTCGGTAAAAAAGTCGAAGAACTAATTGCACGGCTTGCTCAAAAAGCGCGAGCAGCAGGTATTCATCTAGTCTTAGCCACACAACGTCCATCGGTGGATGTCATTACGGGCTTAATCAAAGCGAATATACCAACTCGTATCGCTTTTACAGTATCAAGCAAAATTGATTCTCGCACTATTTTAGATCAAATGGGAGCAGAATCATTACTTGGTATGGGAGATATGCTTTATTTAGCCCCTAATAGCTCCATTCCAATTCGTGTTCACGGTGCATTTGTGCGTGATGAAGAAGTGCACGCCGTTGTGCAAGATTGGAAAGCACGTGGCACACCAAAATACGTTGAAAATGTCACAGTTGCGACCGATGATAGCGAAAATGGCAATTCCAACTCGTCAGATGAAGAACTCGATCCATTATTTGACCAAGTTGTTGCTTTTGTCATAGAAACACGAAGAGCTTCTATCTCTAGCGTACAACGAAAATTTAGAATTGGCTACAACCGAGCAGCCCGAATTGTCGAACAAATGGAAGTAGAAGGCATTATTAGCGCCCCAAGCCATAATGGAAATCGGGAAGTACTAGCTGTATCAACACATAACGATTATTAGTTTTATCACACACCAATCCATTTAAAAGAGTGGCTTGGTGTTTACATCATAGCATCATGCAAATTAATTAAATCGAATCCCTATAGGTAACCAATAGTAATGAGTGATTATTCTCAGCAAGTAGCATTATTAGAATTACAACTCAATAATGACCCTAACCGATGTTTACCTGCGCAATTAGCAACTAAAGCATTAATCAAAGAAATTTGCTTATCACCAAAACCCGGATTAGTTGATATGAATAATAGTGGAGCACATCGTGATATGGATTTCCAGACCTTTATTCAAAGTATTAGTGCTATTTGTGTCTGGTTTGAACGTTTTTACCAATATGGTAAAACATCAGCTTTGCATAAAAATCAACTTTTTTTAGCTGGCATTAGACCAATTGGTATTAATTGCGAACAAGCGATGTTTAAAGCCACCAATCAAGTTAATACTCATAAAGGCGGGATATTTGCCTTTGGTTTGCTGCTCGGCGCTATTGGCAAGTTAGAGCAATTAAACTTACCAATCAATATACAAAGCATTTGTAACGAAGTTTCATCCATTTGCCAAGGCATTGTTCAAAGCGAGCTAAAACAAAATAATCTAACAAATTCTGTTGGTGAAAAGCTATTTAAACTCCATAACCTTACAGGAGCAAGAGGAGAAGCAGAATCAGGTTATGCAACAGTTAGAAATATCTCACTGCCTATCTTTCAACAAATGCAAAAGAACGGCTATGATGAAGAAACTTGCTTATTACAAGCGATGTTACATTTACTTGCTTTTAATCAAGACACTAATGTAGTTTCACGAGGTGGACTTGATGGCTTGACCTTTGTCCAAGAACAATCGAAAAAACTCATCAAACAAGGTGGGGTAATCAATCCCAAAGTACGAGAAAATTTATATCATCTTGACAGTGAATTAATAAAACGTAATTTAAGCCCTGGCGGATCGGCGGATTTAATTGCGATTACTTGGTTTTTGTCTCAATATAATGGATAAAACAAGACAATAAAAAGATAAGATTTATTGATATAAAAAGTAATTAAAAATAACAGAATTTAATATTTAACACTATTCTCCAATTAATTTTGGGGCTTTAATATCGGCCCCAATTAATATAACCAAAGATGAGTAATAATTATTGATTAATAAAATAACTCACCTTATGTGCTTCAGTCGGTAATGGAACTTCCCATTTATTTAATAACCGCTGAATTGCTTTATTTGGCAACGTAGTATCTCGTGCCGAATTACGGCGATACAACTCTTTTTCTGGTTGTTCAAGATAGACAATTTCCACATTCGCATGATAAGCATAAAGCAAATCGAGTGCTTTTTGACGCATTTCTTGCGATAAGTGGGTCGCATTCCAAATAAAAGGTTGTTTTGTTCTTAACCACTGTTTAACCTTTGCTAACACAAACTGAATAACCAGCCCTTCGTTTTCACCGTGCTTTAGTTTTAGCTCAGATCTAGCATCATCATAAGAAGCAACATCCCATGTTGGATAATGTTTACTCACCCAACTATTTTTACCCGATGCAGGTAAACCAGCTAGCATAATCACCTTAGATCCTTCTTGAGGATATAATGCATAATCGGGTAATACATTACTACCTCGAAAATATTCGATACGAGTATAATCATCAACAAATTGGCGAGGTTGATATAAACACCCTTCTTCAAGTGCCAATTGCCTAAAGAGTTCAACTTCATCAAGCGCTCGGCGTTTATCAGCACAAATACGACCTTCCATATCTGCTTTAGCTTGCAAACACAACATCCAAATAGGCAATTGCCACGATAAGCGGTGAATTAAATATTCGGGTGATTTATTTCTTACGCCATCACTTAAAGCAAAAAAAGGCACTTGATGTACACTAATAATTCGGCAGATTTGTTCCCGCAAATCAAATGGCACCCCCATTCGCCATAATAATATACGACTACGGATCTCGCCTTTTTTGGAATGCCTTGGTTGTGTAATTTTACCTGTCAACTCATCTATGACGGTGGTTTCTGGCTTAGCGATATCATGTAATAAAGCAGTCATAAATAATACAAACTGCTCATCTTCTGTTGCGTTGGTAAACTCTTCTTGCGTTAATAATGCACGCACAACCATTTGCGTATGAACCCAAACGTTCCCCTCTCCATGATGCGAGGGATCTTGTGGCGTTATTATCAAACTATTCAACTCAGGAATACAGGTTAACCATGGGCTAAAATCATCAGTTGCCAACGTACTTGCTATTTGTTGTTTTAGTACTTGGTAATTCATAATTTACCCCCGTTTAGGCATCCATTATTCCAATTCACTGTTAATTGAGGTGTATATAACTCAACACCTTGAGCCAATTGGTTTGGAATAAAAGGCTGTTCACTATGATGTTGCCCTGCATCTAAAATCGCCTGAACAAAATCCTGCCTAACCCATTTTAATCGATCAATGGTTTGTTCTTCCGATTCGATTTTAAGATATAACCCTTCCATCAAGTCAGAGTTATCGCATTGTTGCCAAGCTTTGCTTAAGTCAAGCTTTTCACGCATCACGATTTGTTCAAAGCAAGTACGCCAATTAGCGGTTTTAGCCAAAGATGGTTTGACTAACGCCAATAAATCGCTCAATTTAGAAGGTGCAATCCCTGCAAACAACACAGGCACCGATAAAACAGGACCACCAGCTAATAATTGATGTCGCTTTAGGGTAGATAAAAAACAGTTTTGTTGTCTATCCCAAATATCAAACTCGCAAAAATAGTGCGGTAAAGCATCATAAAAAATAGCATGTTTTTTGTGTAACCATTCACCATAAAGAATATAGCGATCTTCTAAACGCTCAAGTAACCAATATTCATGCACGCAAGCCCAATGCTTTAAAAGGTTAAATTGGCGTTCTCGTGAACCACCTATTAAGTAATGTCCTCGAGATTGAAGCAACAGCTCACCACTAGCTGAAAAACTGATAGCACAGTTTGCTCCATCAAGTTTTTCTTCAATAACAATATATTGACCAGCTAATTGCTTATAAGGACGTTGTCCATGTTCACTATCACCAACCTGTAGGCGTGAGCTTTCTAGGTGCGGTGTTCGTGGATATTTAATTAATTCTAAATTTTGAATATAAGATTCCATTGTCATAATGTTTCCTCCAAAAAAATAAGGGAAAACCGACAAGGCAAAAATCTATAGATTGAATTGCAACGAAAGGGCTTAGATAATACTAAGCAAAAGACAATATGATAGAAGATACCAAGTCGGCATTAAGATAAAGTGTTAACTACAGGCATTTTGCCACCTCGCTATAACAAAAAATTCAGGTTAAAAAAACGGCGCTATTATCAACAGTTGCTCATGCTTTGTCAAGTTTAATTATAATAAATAATCATTTATGGAAATAACTAATTATAAATTATTTGTTTTTGCAAAAAATACAAATAAAATCAACACTCTAACTGACTATTTTTGCTACAGCCTTTATCAGCTCTGGGCTCATTCTAATGCTAGATTAATGACTATATTAACCTTTAGGTGTTGTGAAAAATCGAAATATTTTTCTATAAAACAGCTTAGATATTAAATTGATTTTATTAAATTTTTATTGGTTATTTTTTAATGGAATTAAATAATTATAGTCCGTTTTTGGGGATTTTGTATTTAAGTAAAGTCTATGTGGATGAGGTTAAGTTTCGGACGTTTTAACCTTTGGGAAAATAAATAACGCTAGAGTCAACATCCGAAACATTACCGAACAAATTACATTTAAAACTTACCCTTTTAATGCCAACCATGCCTATGCGTAGTCGGTCGGGAGCATTTTTTGACTTTCAGTCATTAATGCAGTCATACCTGCTCAGCGTCCAACTGAGCGGGGGCTGGATTCTTTGTTAGATTACCTCTATTTGTACCAGAATCGCCCCTTCGCCCTAAGGATTAAGGACTAAACGCTAAAAACTAAGGTGTGGTGCAAACAGCATAATAGCCGAAGGTGGCACCCATGTTATTGCTATTGATATAGCCTGTGTCGGAGTAGACATAAAACTGACTGTTAGATATGGCATCACTCATCCAGTAACCATAGTGGGAGTGGGTGCTGTAGGCGAAGTCCGCATCAGCATAATGAGACATGTAGCCCCACTCCGTGAAAAATCCAGCTCCAATTCGACGCTGGTAACCATTCCAAACTGAAGAAGGCGTGGCGCCAGAAATAGGAACACTAGCTGTTCTGACTGCATTGGTTAAATCTCTTACCTGCGAAAGACGATACCCCAAACGACTACACCATGTTGTTTGAACAGGAACTGTATCGTATTTACTTCCTCGGTTAACAAACCACTGCTTTAACTTAAATCCATACCTTACCACTACATTATTACTACGATCCTTTCCCACTAACTCAAAGGTTTTTGGTAACCTTGGCTTAGCTATTCGATTAGGATTAGGGTTGTTCCATTGATTTCTTGCCTCTGGACCTGTTAGCCTAACACGAGCTACGGCTTTTCCCTTATCCCAATTAGGAATCCACCTATCATTAGGTACAACATTTGCCACTGTTGCAGTAATTCCCTCATGCGTGACAGGTGCCCATGTCAATTCATTTATATCTACTCCACTTATGAGTAAATCAAAATATAAATTATGCGCACCTGTAGTTGGGAAATTTAAATCGTAAGATGATGAACTTGTAGATTGAGTTAGAAAACCCTTAGTAGTACTCCATATGCTAGATGGGCCAGCAAATTTAGGATTGTCGTTAGAATCGATACCAGTCGTACCACCATATAGCAAATTCGGCCTGACCGAACAAATAACTGGTTGTGGCGGCGGAGTGATATAATACACCGCAGTACCTTCACTGAAAGTACTACTTTTGGGCACGCCATACTGCGTTGCTAAACTACCTCCCGTACTACTTAATGTTATCTTATAAGGTGCCTTACAAATATCTAATGCATCACGACGACTAACGGTATTACCATTTTTATCCGTAAATGATACCGATATATTCCCCATTGCCGTTACCTGATTATCACCATCATCATCGCCCCATTTACCCTGTGTCACCAAATCATTTAAGCTCACTGAATCAGCTGGCTGGACTATCATATCGATATTAGCCAAAGTATCCCCTATATTAGGTAACTCGATTGGCACTGTCGATGATGAAGGATTATTTTGCGGTGTGAATGTTCGTCCATTTGATAATTTAATAGTTAATAAGTCATCTGTTTTAGTCACTTTAGTAACACCGCCATCAAAAGTTAAATAAGGCGCAGTACCATGAATGCGCTCAGAAGTCGTGGCCGATAATGCCTGCGATTCAAAAGAGTATGGCAATAACAACAATAGCGCTAATACCAATGGAACTTTTGAAAATAATTTTATGGATAATTTCGAAGATATAAATGAGTTTCGTGCAAAAACTCGTCGAATAGGGTTATTTGATAAATTTAAGACGTAGGTTAGCCAGTGCTTGTGCCTTGTGCCAAAAATGATACTGCATTACGTTCCTCGTGTCAAGTAATATTTTGTTTTATTTGGATTTTTTATAATTATTCGCTTATTTTCCTATAGCAATAAGAGTATAGCCGTTTAAAAAATAGTTGGCTAGTTTTTTAGCGGACTTTTTTGTAAAGAAATGTAAAGATGAAAACGATTCGGTTTTATAGATAGGTTAATTTTATAATTAAAATAGGGTGTTATGTTTCCGTCATTTTGAGATTTGGTGAAATTATTAATATCTACACCTACATTCCAGCTCACCCTATTTAGTGGAATAACCTCGGTTAGCTATTGGCATATTTAAACCCCATGGTAAAGCAAGTATATTAATCTTGTGGTATTGTTAGATTTTTTGCTCTAAAAACGTTCAGGTAGAGCATTGATTTTATTGAAGTTTTTTATTTCATTTTTTTAATTAAATCAGACAGTTATAGAGGACAGTGGTATTGTTTGAAGTAGTGGTTTTAAATATTTTTCCCTTTTGGGGAAATGAGTAGTATCGGTGGTAACATCCGATCCAAACATCCTTGTTTGGCGTACTACCTTACTCAGTTGCTGCGTATTCTAACGCCAAAATAAGGTAGATATAGGTATTTGGTTGTTATATAAGCTGTTTTTTCCTTTGTTACTAGTACCAATAACTAAAAAAAACTCAAATAGGTATGTTTTCAAAGCTAGTATTTTATCTGAAACAGATAAAATACTATTTCCCTAAACGTTTATATAGCCTTTCTGGTCGTCCAATTTTTCCATGATTAAGTTCGACTGTTAATAATTTGATTTGTACACAATATTCTAAATATCGCCTAGCGGTCGTTTTGCTAATATTGGCTTTTTCGACTATTTCGTCAACAGTGAGTGCTTTATCGGTTTGCATAAATAAGTCTTTGACTTTTTGTAGCGTGATTTCTTCAATCCCTTTGGAGTGGCGGTTCATATCAACAAAATCTTTAGTTTGCAAATTGAAAAGTTCGTCTATTTTTCGTTGATTGACATGTTTTTGTAGGCTTTGTCGGTATAAAAATAGTTCAAAACGCTCAAGCGAGTGTTTTAGCCTTTGGTAAGATACGGGCTTTATTAAGTAGTCAAAAGCGCCATAACGAATCGCTTTACTACAAGTATCCATATCACTTGCGGCTGTAATAAAAATAACATAGCAATCTAGATGATTATTTATGATGTATTCAAATAATTCTATTCCTTTGCCGTCAGGTAAATAATTATCGAGTAATATTAAGGTCGGTTTTAGTTTTTCTACCATTATTTTAGCTTCTTCTAGTGTTGAAGCTATTCCAATTACTTTAACCTTTGTATCTTTTTGAATAAACTCTGCATTTAGTTCTGCTAAAATTGGCTCATCTTCAACAATAAGCACTTTGATATTATCTTCTTGAAATTGATTCATATAATTGCCTTTTTATTATTTAGGTATAAATACAGAAAAAATTGTTCCATAAGGGGTATTATCTTCAAATGTAATATAACCATTGGCCTTTTTTATATAGGTCGAAACAAGGTGTAAACCAATACCGTGTTCTTTACCTTCTTGCGATGTGACGCCAGGTTCGAAAATTGAATCGCGAATATTTTCATCAATGCCACAGCCTTGATCAGTTACCTCTAATACAACTTCATTTGTTGCGTCGCTTAGATAGAGATAAATGGTTTTATCACCACGATCATTTTTTAAGCTAGCATTAAAAGCATTATCAAGCAAATTTCCTAAAATTGACATAAATTCTATTTCGGTGATAAGTGAAGGTAATGCATTTAATTGGCATGCTGGATCAAATACTAGATTTAAGCCAATTTCGTGTGCTTTTGAATATTTGCCAATTAATAAACCACATATAGCCGGCACATTAAAATGTTTGGTAATAAAGTCTAAATTACTTTGGTTATCGGCAGAATGCAATGCAATAAATGATTGCGCTTCATCATACCGTTTCATATATATTAAACCTGATAGCGTTGCTAACCAGTTAAGATGTTCATGCCTTAATGCGCGTAAATTATCGACATATTGTGTTACTTGCGTTAATTGCATACTTAATACATTAATATCATCAAAATTACGAAAAGTAATTACCCAGCCTTGAATTTTATCATCAATAACCACTCGAACTCGGCTGGCAATAACAATCATGTTATTGAAATAGCATATATGATCGTGTATGTCTTCAGTTTGATTTTCTTTTTTGTAGATAAAGTCACTTGAGGTGATAAATTCGCTTAAATCATGTTTATGTAACTCGTCATCATTTATCTTAATATCTAACATTGTGCGAGCAGATTGATTAATATTGATAATTTTATAATTAAGATCAATGGCGATAACACCTTCAAAAATCGATTCCATGATCGACTTTTGGCTTTTTACCAGTAGTGCGATTGCTTTAGGCTCTAAATTGAACATCTGTTTTTTAATTGCTTTTGAAAAACAGTATGAAAAGATAAATAATGCTAAGAATAACAAGGAACAAAAAATGATAAACGGTATAAACTGTTTTATATGCAATGCATAAATACCATCAATCATATAACCGACCGAGACTATACCAATAATCTTACCGTTTTCAATAATTGGAGCTTTCCCCCTTAATGCTAGACCAAGAGAACCCTCACTAATAGTGATGCTACTATTACCGTTAAGAACCTCTTGATTATCCCCTCCTACCATGGGGGAATGTAAAGGGCTATTAGCTGTATGAAATAAACGGTTAGCATTAGCATCGCCAATAACAATATAGCTTGCATCACTTTGTTTAAATATATCTGTGATTAAATTAGCTATTTTATTTGTGTCTTTATCTTTGACATATTCAATTAAACTTGGTAAAACAGATAACTCTTTTGCTTGAATTTGCGCTTTTTCGCCCAAACTTCGATACAAATTTGTTTCAGTTGTGTTCCAAATATAGCTTTGTAATAGCGCAAGAACAATCAACGAAAAAAACAAAAGCGATAAAAAAAGTTTTGTGGTAAATGATAAGTGGATTTTTCTTCGCATTTTTGTATTTTCTTTTCAAATTAAGTTCAAATAAGTGTATCACAGCATAAAAAAACATATATCCTTTAAAACCATAAAAACCACAGTTAATTTATGATTTATATCACAAAAATTTCATTAATTTTTTGTAAATATACCCGCCAATAATTTTGAATAAATCAACTTATTTTGGAGAAAAAAATTAATGGTGAATTTTAACTCATCTGAGAAAAACATTAATGGAAAAGAATCAACGGGTAAGACTGTTACAGAAAATCTAACAGGTTGGCCATATAATTGGTGGCGTCTGATGGATAACTACAAAATTGGTGTTATCCCACTTCCATTATTTATTATCGCAGGTATTCTTATTTTCGCTGAAGTGTTAGTAACAGGTAAATTACCTAGCGAAATCGTTGTAATGGTAGTTACTTGTGCTTTTTTTGGTTTTCTATGTGGCGAAATTGGTAAACGTTTGCCGATCGTTGGAAAAATGGGAGCTGCCGCAATTTGTGCAACCTTTATTCCTTCTGCATTAGTTTATTATGGTATTCTTCCTGAACCAGTCGTTGTTGCAACAAAAAAATTCTATAAAGATACACATATTCTTTATTTATATATCTGTTGTATCATCGTGGGTAGTATTATGAATATGGATAAGAAAACACTTATCCAAGGATTCTTAAAAATCTTCGGCCCAATGGTATGTGGTGAAATCGTTGGTATGCTTGTTGGTGTCGGCGTTGGTTATTTACTTGGTTTAACACCATTTGAAACATTTTTCTTCTTAGTATTACCTATTATGGCTGGTGGTGTTGGTGAAGGTGCAATTCCACTTTCAATCGGGTACGCTTCAATCTTAGGTATGGAACAAGGTGATGCGCTTGGTCGTGTTTTACCAATCGTAATGTTAGGTGGTTTAACTGGTATTATTTGTGGTGGTATTTTAAATCGTATTGGTAAAGCTTATCCGCACTTAACTGGTAACGGTCGACTATTACCAGCAGATGATGAAGTTGCTGATAAAAAAGCAGCTAAAACTGAATCGATTATTGATGTAACTACATTCGCTTCAGGTGTATTATTAGCAGCTATTCTTTATATGGTTGGTATGATTGGTCACAAAGTGACTGGTATTCCAGCACCAGTAGGAATGCTATTTGCAGCAGTTTTTGTTAAATTAGTATCTGGTGTTTCACCTAAAGTATTAAGTGGGTCACAAGTTGTTTATAAATTTTTCCAAACGTCTGTTACTTACCCAATTTTATTTGCGGTGGGTGTTGCTATCACTCCTTGGGAAAAAATTGTAGATGCATTCACAATCACAAACCTAATTGTTATTGTTTGTACAGTTGTTAGTTTGGTTACTACTGGTTTCTTTGTTGCTAAAAAACTTGGTATGTATCCTGTTGATGCTGCTGTTATTTCTTGTTGTCAAAGTGGTCAAGGCGGAACTGGTGACGTGGCAATCTTAACTGCTGCAGAACGTATGGAACTTATGCCGTTTGCACAAATTGCAACTCGTATTGGTGGTGCAATTAATGTATCAGTATCATTACTTATTCTCGGCAATTTCTTAGTATAGATTTTACATATTAAATAACAACCTTGGTTTATACTAAGGTTGTTCATTTTTATTTAATATTTACAATTAACAAAATAGCTTTTAAGGAGTTTTCATGAAGCTTGTCAGTTATCTTGTCTCTGGTAGAGCAAGTTTTGGTCTTCTTACTCACAACGGTATTGTTGATTTAAAGCAAAAATTAGGTGATAAATATGCCGATTTAAAATCACTACTTGCCGATAAAGAAGGACTATCTATTGCCAAAACCTACCTTAATGCCCCAAGTGACATTGATGAACAAGACATTACTTATTTACCCGTTATTCCAAATCCAAATAAAATCTTGTGTGTTGGTATGAACTATGCCGAAAAACGAGCAGAATTTAATGAAACCAGTTCAGCACCAACGCTTTTTGTTCGTTTCCCTGATTCTCAAACAGGTCATAAAACCAACATTATTAAACCAGCTATTACTAATGAGTTGGATTATGAAGGAGAATTAGCTATTATTATAGGTAAAGCTGGTTTTCGCATTAAGCAAGAAGATGCGTTATCATATGTAGCTGGCTATAGCTGTTATATGGATGGTTCTATTCGCGACTGGCAATATACTTGGTTTACCGCAGGTAAAAACTGGCCTAGCACTGGTGCTTTCGGTCCATGTATTACAACAAGCGATGAAATTCCTGATCCAAAAGTATTATCTTTAACTACTTATTTAAATGGCGAGCAAATGCAACATGATTCAGTTAAAAATCTTGTGCATACTGTGCCTGAATTAATTTCTTATATTAGTACTTTTACACGTTTATCTCCAGGTGATGTTATTCTTACTGGATCACCAGGTGGAGTTGGTAAAAAACGTAATCCTCCAGTATTTATGAAAGATGGCGATACAATTGAAGTCGAAATTACAGGAATTGGTCGACTAACTAATTATGTAGTAGCTGAATAGAGGTAAATTTATGTACGATTTAGTTGATTATGCCGTTGTTGATATTTCTAAAGCAGAACAAGATTATAAAGAAGTTAAACAGTTGCTATCTCGCTCTGATCTTGATCTGGATTCACAAGTTACTGTTTTTATGGTAGCTAAAATCAATGAACAAATTATTGCTTGTGCAGGTATTGATCGCAATATTATTAAATGTGTTGCTATTGATCCTAATTATCGTGGCAATCAACTAAATCTAACCTTGATGGATCATGCAATAAAATATGCCAATGAAAACGGCTATTTTCATCTTTTTCTATATACAAAACCCGAAAATATAGATTTTTTTAAGGGATGTGGGTTTTATCCTATTGTTGAAATAACAGATCTTGTTGTCCTAATGGAAAACAATCCAGTTGGAATAAGGCAATATTGTAAACAACTAAGCACGCAACAAAAAGAAGGGAGCAAAATTGGTAGCATTGTTATGAATGCTAATCCTTTCACTAAAGGCCATCAATATCTTATTCAATATGCTGCAAGTCAATGTGATTGGTTGCATGTTTTTGTTGTCAATGAAAATGCATCGCTATTTTCATTTGATACACGTTTGAAGTTAGTTAAAGATGGTACTAAACAGATACAAAATGTGACGGTACATGCAAGTTCTCCTTATATTATTTCAAGAGCAACATTTCCAACTTATTTTCTAAAAGATAAGACAAAAATCGATCAGGCCTATATGGGTATCGATCTGCTTATATTCCGAAATTATATTGCTCCAGCGCTTAATATTAACTATCGATTTGTTGGAACTGAACCCTATGACGAAGTAACGAAGGCTTATAATGAAGCGATGTCTTATTGGCTTGAAGATAAAGCAGTTAGTAATCACTCCGCAATTACCTTTGTTGAAGTTCAACGAATAACCGAAGGTGATACTATTGTATCAGCTTCATTAGTAAGAAAATTATTGGCATCAGGGCAGTATGAAGAGGTAAAAAAACTAGTTCCATCTACTACATGGGATTACCTTTCAGCTAATTTGGATAAATTTAAAATTTAATACGTTTTAAAAGGTAAAAAAATGAAAATACAAAAAGAAGCCATGGCGGGGACTCTTGAATCTAGCGATTTGTTAGTCAAAGTCATGCCAAACACGGGAATTGAAATTGTTATTAATAGTGATGTTAATAAACAATTTGGCGATCAAATCCGTGCGGTTGTTAATCAAACTTTAAATGAGCTTAATGTAACCGACGGTTTAATCATTATTGATGATAAAGGTGCACTTGATTGCGCTATTAAAGCTAGAGTTCAATGTGCAGTTTTACGTGGCGCAGAAGAAGAAAACTTAGATTGGAGTAAATTACTATGAAAAAATTACGTCGAAGTATGCTATTTCTTCCAGGTGCAAACGCCGCTATGTTATCAACTTCGTTTGTTTATAAGCCTGATTCAATCATGTTCGATCTTGAAGATGCCGTTTCAATTAAGGAAAAAGATTCAGCACGTTTATTAGTTGCACAAACTTTACTTCTTCCTGTTTATAAAGAGCACGGGATTGAAACAGTAGTACGAATCAACGCACTTGATACTCCATTTGGTTTAAAAGATCTTGAAGCAGTTGTACGAGCGGGTGTTGATGTAGTACGTTTACCTATGACTAACTGTGCTGAAGATATTCATGAGTTAGAAGCTCATGTTGAAAGAATCGAAAAAGAGTGTGGGCGTGAAGTTGGTAGCACTAAATTAATGGCTGCAATCGAATCTGCTCAAGGTGTTGTTAATGCCGTTTCTATCGCTAAATCTTCTCCACGTTTAATCGGTATTGCGCTAGCTGCATTTGACTATCTTGTTGATATGCAAACTGAACGTGGCGATGGTACAGAATTATTCTATGCTCGCTGTGCAGTATTGCATGCAGCACGTGTGGCTAAAATTGATGCTTTTGACGTTGTTTACTCTAATGTTAATGATGATGAAGGTTTCTTGAAAGAAGTCAGCTTAATCAAAAAATTAGGTTACAACGGTAAATCGCTCATTAATCCTAGACAAATTGACCTGCTCCACAATGCTTATGCTCCAACAGCAGCTGAAGTTGAACATGCTCAAAAAGTAGTTGAAGCAGCAGAAGAAGGAGAAAGAAAAGGCCTTGGCGTTATTTCTCTAAATGGCAAAATGATTGATGCACCGATTATTGCTCGAGCTAGAAAAGTTATCGAGTTGGCTAAGTATTCTGGTGTACGTAAAGAAATTTGATAGGATTGAAAAATGACTACTTCTATAAACAAAAAAATTGATGATTTGCTTAAACAGCACCCTGATCTCAAGAATATTAAGCCTTTTGTTGATGCTAACGCAACAACTCCATATTTAAAAGATGAGTCTAAATACACGCGTAAATTGTGTGATTCTATTGAGCAAGCAATTAAAAAATGTGAATTGCGTGATGGAATGACTATCTCTTTTCACCATGCATTTCGTGAAGGCGATAAGGTTATCAACAAAGTTGTTGAGACTATCAGTAATTTAGGCATTAAAAATTTGACGCTAGCTTCAAGTTCTTTATTAAGCTGTAACTCAGCGTTAATTCCTCATATCGAATCTGGTGTAATTACTAAAATTTATACCTCTGGTTTACGTGGTAAATTAGCCGATGCGATTTCTCACGGTTTAATGGAAAACCCAGTCCATATCCATTCTCATGGTGGACGTGTAAAACTAATCCAAAGTGGTGAAATTAACATTGATATCGCATTTTTAGCTGTATCAACCGCTGATGAACAAGGTAACGCTAATGGTGTATCAGGAAAATCACAATGTGGTGCTCTAGGTTATGCTATGGTTGATGCGCAATTTGCTAAAAAAGTTGTACTATTAACTGAGGATATTGTTGGATATCCTAACCATCCAGCAAGTATTCGCCAAGATCAAGTTGATTATATTGTTAAAGTTGATGAAGTGGGTGACCCAACTAAAATTAGTGTGGGCGCAGCGCGTATAACTAGCAATCCACGCGAACTGATGATCGCTCGTTATGCAGCTGATGTTATTGAACACTCTGGTTATTTTAAAGATGGTTTTTCAATCCAAACTGGTTCTGGTGCATCGTCAACTGCAGCAACTCGTTTCCTTGAAAATCGCATGCGTGCTAAAAATATCACTGCATCATTTGCTTTAGGTGGTATTACAGCAAGTATTGTTGATCTTCACGAAAAAGGATTAGTTAAACGTTTATTAGATACTCAAAGTTTTGACGGCACTGCGGGGCAATCTTTAGGTAAAAATAAAGATCATATCGAAGTTTCAACTAATGTTTATGCAAATCCTGCCTCAAAAGGTGCAAGTGTTGATGAGCTTGATATTGTTATTTTAAGTGCGTTAGAAATCGACCTTGATTACAATGTTAATGTATTAACTGGTTCTGACGGTGTAATGCGCGGTGCTTCTGGTGGTCACTGTGATACAGCTGCTGGTGCAAACTTAACAATTGTTGTTGCGCCACTCATTCGTAGCCGTATTCCAACAGTAATTAAAAAGGTAACAACATTAGTTACTCCTGGTGAGAGCGTTGATGTGCTAGTCACTGACCATGGTATTGCTGTTAACCCTAATCGTCCAGAAATTGCTGAACGTTTAAAAGCAGCTAATTTACCAATTATGAGCATTGAAGAGCTTTATCAACGTGCTGTGTCTTTAACTGGTGAACCAAAACCAATCGAATTTAATGATAAAATCGTTGGTATCGTACATTTCCGTGATGGCTCTGTTATTGATGTCGTACGCCAAGTTAAAGATTAATTTTAATCTTTATTAATATAGTAATAGCCTGACATGTAAAAGTGTCATGCTATTACTTTTCTATTTGATGAAAAAAATGCAAATTAAATTTGATGATGGCACTCCTATTACCCTTGAGCAAATGCTACTAGCCAAGGAAAAGCGAGTTGAAAACCAAAAGCATGCAATGACATGCTATAAATATCCAATCATATCATTAAGCATAGTTATTCCTGGTCCTATAAAAAACAGTAGCGGAGCCCGTTATCTTTTTGACGAAGCAATTAAAGCTTTACATCTCTGTTTTTTACAAAACGATATAACAATAATCAATGAAGATCATTTCCATTACATTACTGGTTCAGAAGCAATCATAGCAATTAAATGTTCAGCTAAAACCCTTAAAAAATATTGTATTGAAGTCGAAAATAATCATCCCTTAGGGCGTTTGTGGGATATTGATGTTATTGACATTGTTACACAAAATAGCCTGTCACGTTCTCAATTCGAAAATCAACCAAGACAATGTTTGGTCTGCAATGAAGAGGCAAAAATTTGTGGTAGAGCTAAACGGCATTCAATTGATGAAATTTTTACCGCGATAAAAAAGAAAATAGAAAATTTCAGAAAGAATAAAACATCACTTTAATAAAAGTGCAAATAATAGGTTGATGAAATAACATTACAGCATTATATCATCAATCCTTTTTTAATCTAAAAATTCAATTAGATTGTTTCAAGTGCCTGCTGTAAATCAGCTAGTAAATCAGTAATATCTTCTAAACCAACTGAAATACGTAATAGCTGATCTGAAATACCCGCTGTTTTTCGTGCTTCTGCACTAATACCTGAATGTGTCATTGTTGCTGGGTGGCAGACAAGACTCTCAACGCCACCAAGTGATTGAGCTAATGTAATAATTTTAAGCGCTTTTAAAAACTTAGGCATTACATCGGCATTTCCAACCAGTTCAAAACTTAGTAACGAGCCAAACCCTTTTTGTTGTTCTTTAGCAATATCATGCCCAAGATTAGATGGTAAAGAGGGATGAAATACTTTTGCTATTTTTGGGTGATTAACAAGAAACTCAACAACTTTTTGGGCATTTTCTTGTTGCAAATTAACACGTGCAGCAAGAGTTCGTAACCCACGCAATAAAAGATAACTATCAAATGATGAAGTAAGCGTACCAATATTGTTGGCCCACCATAAAACATCTGTAGCAAGCTGTTGGTCTTTGAAGACTAAAATTCCCGCTAATAAATCCGAATGCCCATTTAAAAATTTGGTACAAGAATGGCTGACTATATCAGCACCAAGCTCCAACGGTTTTTGTAAAATTGGCGTCATAAATGTATTATCTACTAAAACCAAAGATCCAACATCATGTGCTTGTTGGGCTATTTTCTTGATATCAACAACACGAAGTAATGGGTTACTTGGTGTTTCAATCAATACTAATTTAGGATGTAAATTAAGTGCTTCTTGTAAAGCTATTGCATCGGACTGATCAACAAATTTCACTTTAAAATAGCCTTTTTGGCTTAGACTATTAAAAAGTCGATAGCTGCCGCCATAACAATCATGAGGAGCAACAACTAAGTCATTTGGCGCTAATAAAGCAACACTGATAAGATGAATTGCTGACATACCACAGTTTGTTAAAATAGCATCTGCACCACCTTCTAATTTCGCAACGGTTTCTTCCACTAATCGTCGACTAGGATTAGCTTTTCGTGCATAATCAAACTTTCTTGGTTTTGCAAATTCTTCATAACGATAACAAGTAGATGGTGTAATAACAGGTACAACACTACCATATTGCTCATCAGTATTAATCCCACCACGAACAGCTATTGTTCCTTGGCTTAAATTGTTGGTTTGACTAACCATAATAATATTCCTCTAAATAATACTTTACTTACTTCAACAACAAATTGTATAAGAATAACACATTCAATAAGGACGTCAACATGTCTAGACGTCTAACTATCTTGGTGTGTAGATTGCAGAAAAATAAAAAAAACGTTAGAATTGCCCACATTATTTGTGATGTAATTTGGTGACAAGATGATGGAATGGAATGGCGAATATATAAGCCCTTATGCTGAACATGGTAAAAAAAGCGAACAAGTAAAAAAAATTACAGTATCAATTCCGTTGAAAGTTTTAAAAATATTGACTGATGAACGCACTCGCCGACAAGTCAATAATTTACGTCATGCAACAAATAGTGAATTATTGTGTGAAGCCTTTCTTCATGCTTATACCGGTCAACCTTTACCTTGTGACGATGATTTACAAAAAGATCGTGAAGACGGTATTCCTAAGCAAGCTAAAAAGATGATGCAAGATTTAGGTATTAATCCCGATTTTGATTGATTATTAACTAAAAAACTAATTTTGAAAAACAAAAGGCGCTTATGCGCCTTTTCTATTATTATTAATTTTGGGACATGGTTTTCCGAAAAATTATTTTTTACCGCCAACCATAGCAAAACGTTGTTTGAACTTATCTACACGTCCACCAGTTGCAACATCACGTTGTTTACCTGTATAGAATGGGTGACATTCGCCACATACGTCAAGATGAATATCATGACCAACAGTAGAATGAGTTTTAATAACGTTACCACAAGAACAAGTTGCTGTAATTGCAGTATATTCTGGATGAATACCTTCTTTCATAATAAACCTCTAAAGTTTTTCGTATCGCTATATAAATGGCCATAAAAGCAAAATCTATACACCATACGAGTGTTAAAAAACATGATAAGACAGCAGATTATACGGCCAATAGTCGAGTTAATCAAGAAATAAAAGAACAATTAAACAGGTAATTGACCTATTGTTAATTGCAGTTCAATCTTTTCCCCATTTCGCTGAACTATAATGGGGACAATTGTACCAGGTTTCAACTCAGCTATTTGATCCATTGTTTCAACAATTGATTTAACAGGTTTATTATCTACCATAATCAGAATATCATTAGCTTGTATTCCCGCTTGTAATGAAGGACCTTCCGCTCTGGTGACTAAAATACCTAACACCACTGGCATATCACTTGGATTTTGAGTTGGTGCAAATTCTAATCCATCAATTCCTATATATCCTCTAATAACTTTTCCATCGCGAATTAATTTATTCATGATTTTAACTGCTAATGCAGTTGGGATAGCAAATCCAATTCCTTCAGGAATATCATTGCCTAGATTTTTTGCAAAGGTAAGAGTATTAATTCCCATTAATTCACCTTTGCTATTTACCAGCGCTCCACCTGAATTGCCATGATTTATTGATGCATCAGTTTGAATAAAATTTTGCCTTCTGTATGGGCTCAATCCATCACGACCTGTAGCACTGATAATACCTTGTGTAATAGTTTGCCCTATATTGTAAGGGTTCCCTATGGCTAATACGACATCACCAATTTTAGGTTCGCGTTGAGGATTTATCAATATAGTGGGGATATTTGAAGCCTCTATTTTTAATACCGCTAGATCAACAAGTTTATCTGAGCCTACAGATAAAGCTTCAAATATTCGTCCATCTTGCAATGCGACGATAATTTGTTCTGCATCTTCAACTACATGATAATTAGTAACAATATACCCATTCCCATTCATAATTACTCCAGAACCGAGCGGAGTTATTGGACTATCTTGTGATTCCTGAGAAAAAGAATTAATTGAGCGGCTATAAATATTAACTACTGCAGGGGCTGCTGTTTTAACAGCACTAGAAAAACTTAATGGATCATCATGAAAAATTGAAGTTGGAAAATTTGATTGGTTTCCTTTTTGTAAAGAAGGAAAAATAATCAATAACACAATAGCTAAAACCGTTCCAATTAATATTGGCCATAGAATTTTTTTGAGCATTAGTTTCAGAATTGTAATGGGAAGAATAATGAAGATTTTAACACATCTATATAAAGGTTAAAATTAAAGTTTTCGTCGATGCTAAAGCATCGACGATATAAAAAATGACTAATTATCGTAAAATTAAATATAAACGACTATCACCACGAATTATATTTAATGCAATTACTGATGGGTGACTATCAATAATTTTTCTAAGATCTGCAATATTAGTTACTCGTTCTTTATTAACTCCAGTAATAAGATCTCCCTCTTGCAAACTGAGTCGAGACGCAGGCGAATTTTTAGCAATGCTTTCTATTAAAACACCTTTTTGGCCTTTAATTTCACCATTGCTAAGCGTTGCACCATCAAGAGCAGAATGTAGCGATTTCGCATCCGTTGTTGTCTCGTCGCTATTTTTTAGTTTTACATCGACAGATATTGTTTTGCCATCTCGAATTAAACCTAGCTTAACAGTTCGCCCTGCTCCAGTTGTCGCAATTTTTGCACGTAGTTCAGCAAAACTATCAACTGGTTTACCATCCATCGAGACAATAATATCGCCTGATTTAATTCCTGCTGCTTGTGCGGCTGAATTCTCAATAACTTCACTAACAAAGGCTCCTTTTTGAACATCAACATCAAACGCTTTTGCTATATCCGATGTCAATTCATTACCTTTGATACCAAGCACGCCACGTTTTACTTCACCAAATTCTATAAGCTGAGAAGTTAAACTTTTTACCATGTTACTAGGAATTGCAAATCCTATCCCTACATTACCACCACTTGGAGCAATAATTGCGGTATTTATACCAACAAGCTCACCATTTAAATTCACAAGTGCCCCACCAGAGTTACCTTGGTTAATTGAAGCATCTGTTTGAATGAAGTTTTCAAAACCATTCATATTAAGTCCACTACGAGCTAAAGCTGAAATAATCCCTGAAGTAACAGTTTGACCAATGCCAAATGGATTACCAATAGCAACAGCATAATCACCAACACGTAAATTATCAGAATCTGCTAATTTAATAGCTGTTAATTTTTTGGCATCATCGATTTTAAGTAATGCTATATCACTTTGTGGATCCTTACCGATTAGTTTTGCTTTAAATTCATGCCCATCGTTTAGAGCAACCGTAATTTTATCAGCACCATCAATAACATGATTATTCGTAACAACATAGCCTTTTTCTGCATCAATAATCACACCAGAACCTAAACCTGTAAACGCCCTTGATTGGCTATCTGGATAACCAAAAAAACGTCTAAATTCTTCTGGCATATTATTTTGCATTTGAGCTGTTCCTTCAACTTTAATACTAACAACTGATGGTAATACAGTTTCAAGCATAGGCGCCAAACTTGGCAGTTGCGTATTATTATCGGTTGAGGCAGGAGGAAAAGCTGCATAAGTATTCGGAAGTACAGATAAACTTATTCCTAAACTTAAAGCTAAAATACTTAATAATTTTTTTTGTTGTTTTAATGAATTAATCATCTCAGAACTCTCGCTTTTACAAAAATTTACACTCTATAAAATTGCTTGAATATTAAGTAACGGAGAATAAAATCATTGGTTAAGATTTATTTTCATCCGTTTTAAATAAACCTGAAGAATCATCAGAATAATCTCTAGGCTGCTTATCAAGCGTAATTTCTTTTGTTTCGTTAGAATCTGTATTTGAATCAAAATCTAAAGATTGAATATTACCACTATCCATAAATTGACTGGAGTTTTCAGCCATATGTTGATAAAGGCGACGAAAATCTTTAGCCATATTATCCAATATTTCTGCGCTATGTGAAAAATGTTTAGCAATCATTTGTTTTTGGGCTATTAATTCATCTTTTGTTTGATCTAACTCTTGTTTAACTTTGGCATATTTACGTGCCTTAGGACTAATAACACTAATAAAAATGAAACAAATAATAAAACCAATCACAAATCCAATTATCAGATAAGTAAGCATACCTTTATCCATTATTCACTCCTTATATCTTTAAGATATATAATTTTATAAAATTGAAGACTAATTATCAGCGCTTATTTTGCATGGTTAGCAAGTTTTATCAATTGTTTTTTTAACTTGTCTGGTGCATTTTCTGCTAATGCAGATAGAAACATTGCGCTTTTTTGTGTCATCACACTTGAAGCTAAAGATGACTTATCACTTTGATAATTGCTCTGTGACCACCTCACTGAAATATCTGGATTAATCTGATATTGAATAGAAGATAAGGATGGTAAAATAATTTTTCGTATTTCAGAAATTAAATTGCTTTGTTCATATTTCAATCTAGTTAACCAACAAGCTGAGCTAACCTCTAAAATCAACACACCTTGGCGATAGTTAGCAACTCGGCATTGTTGATTTAATGGTGAAGGCAATAAATCATAAACAACTTTAGCTAAAGAGCATAATGCATTAGTTCTATCTTGAATCTTAGACAGAGAAGAGGCTTGTGTCAAAATTGACGTCAACATTTGTGGTTCGTTATAACGCATAATTATGCCTTTTATTAAAAAATAGTAATAACTAAAATGCAAAAATATTTTCCACCAATGTTTAAGTAATTTATCTTATTTGAATGAAAAAGTCCCTTAAAAAAAGAATATTTTCACTTAATTAACACTTTATAAAAAGTTCACAAATAACTCAAAATTAGAAGAACAAAATAAAAAACTGGCAAATACTATTAATATAATATCTGCCAGTTTTATAAAAATGAAAGCTAATTATAAAGGTTAGCTTTGATTATTCCACTTATTTTCTCTAATAAAAGTCCATAAAACAATAGCACAAATAGCATGGCCTAGCCTTAATCCAATAGTATCAATAAAAAGATTATAATTGGTTGACCAATTGTATAAGTCAACTGGAAGGCACTTACTACCTCAATTCAGTTAATATTAGAAAAATATTTAAAATAATTGTTTTATATCTTAGTAAACACTTTATCGTAATACAGAAAATGCTATTAATGTGTAATAATTTTGACATTACATTCTTTTAAGCGCTATATTGAATGTGATCTTTTCTACATCTATATCGTTAAGCAGTTTTTTTAAAGCAGTTTAAATTTAAAGGAGATGTAATATGAACATTTTAAATAACATTTTTTCTAAAGTATTTCCAAATGCTCAAGCAAAAGTAGATAATGCTGTTGATGCTGTGAAGGATAAAGTTGAAAATATCACCGCATCTGTTAAAAATACAGTATCGAGTGGTTCAGAGAAAGTCCAAGATAAAGTAGAGCAAAGCGCATCTGAAACTAATGTTGATGTTTCCTCTATTCTTGAGAATTTAGCTAAAAAGCACCCTGAAACGCTTAATTGGAAAACATCTATCGTTGATCTATTGAAATTATTAGGTATAGATAGTAGTTTAGATGCACGGAAAAATTTAGCGAAAGAACTGAATTATCCAGGCAATACTGATGATACCGCAGCAATGAATACATGGTTAATTAAAGAAGTAATGAAAAAAATTGCTGAAAAAGGTGGTAATGTAACCCATCTTTTTTCTTAAAAGAGTATATTAAGACAATTAAATCCACCTAATATTTTAGGTGGATTTTTTTATTAAAGTGGATATTTATTGATTTTTACGTTATTGAAACATTCAACAATTTAACTAAGCTTTAAAAGCATGTAACTTGTTCATTGCAACGTCTATTCCATCAGACAATAAGATATCTGTACAACGCAAAGATTCGTCAATAGCTTTATCAATTAATTCCTGTTCAGGTTTAGATGGCTTATTTAAAACATAACCAACAACTTTATTTTTATCGCCAGGATGTCCAATACCAATTCTTAACCGATAAAAATTTAAATTATTTCCCAATTTACTAGCAATATCTTTTAGCCCATTATGCCCACCATGACTACCACCAAACTTAAGTTTAGCTATTCCGGGATTTAAGTCGAGTTCATCATGTGCAACTAAGATCTCTTCTGGCTTTATTTGGTAAAATGTCGCCATAGCTTGAACAGCTTTACCACTTAAATTCATGAAAGTAGTTGGAACTAATAAACGTACATCATGACCTGAAATGTTGATTCGTGATGTGTAACCAAAAAATTTTTGTTCATTTTTTAATGATTGATTATAACGTTCAGCCAATTGCTCAACAAACCACGCACCTGCATTGTGCCTTGTTGCTGCATATTCATTTCCGGGATTGGCGAGTCCTACAATCAGTTTTATCGTTGTCATAATATTTTTATTGTCACTAGATTTTATCGATAAAAATGCCCCAAAAAAGGGGCATTATACCAATGATAAAATAGGTTATTGATGGAACATTGCTGAAATTGATTCTTCGTTACTAATTCGACGAATTGCTTCAGCAAGCATACCTGATAATGTTAATTGGCGAACATTTTTCAATGCTTTTACTTCAGCCGTTAATGGAATTGTGTCACAAACAACAATTTCATCAATGGCACAGTTTTTAATATTACTTACTGCTTTACCTGAAAATATCGGGTGGGTAGCATAAGCAAATACTCTTTTGGCACCTCGAGCTTTTAAAGCATCAGCTGCTTTACAAAGTGTTCCAGCAGTATCAATCATATCATCAACTAAGATACAATCTCTATCAGCAACATCGCCAATAATATTCATCACTTCTGCTTCATTGGCACGTTGACGACGTTTATCAATAATTGCCATATCAGTATCATTAAGTAGTTTAGCTATCGCACGAGCACGCACCACTCCGCCAATATCAGGGGAAACAACAATTGGGCGATCAAACTCACGTTGTAGCATATCTTCTAAAATAACAGGGCTACCAAATACATTATCAACAGGCACATCAAAGAAGCCTTGAATTTGTTCGGCATGAAGATCAACGGTTAATACCCTATCGACACCAACAGTTGATAGAAAATCAGCAACAACTTTAGCAGTAATAGGTACACGAGCCGAACGAACTCGACGATCTTGCCTTGCATAACCAAAATAAGGAATAACAGCAGTAATACGACCAGCAGATGCTCGGCGCATTGCATCGATCATAACTAATAATTCCATTAAATTGTCATTGGTAGGAGCACAAGTTGATTGAATAATAAAAACATCTTCACCACGGACATTTTCATTGATTTGGACATTAACTTCACCATCACTAAAACGGCTTACCACAATGTCACCAAGAGAAGTATAAAGACGATTAGCTATACGTTTTGCTAGTTCTGGTGTGGCATTACCAGCAAAAAGCTTCATATCAGGCACGAGAAATCCTCAAGCATGTATTCATGATTACTTTATTCGTAATCGGTTAAACTGGGGCTATAATTATATAATCATTTATCGATTATGCTCAACTACAATATAAAAATATATTGAAAATATTTGATATATTTTTATAAATCATTAAATAAAACAATTTGGCCATAAGATGCTTTTGCTGTGAACTCAAAATCGAGTAAACTAACTAACAAACCATTCTTTGGCTTTAATAAATTCCACAACAAAAGTAGATAACGTGATGAACGAACAATTAAACTCAGATAACGAAAATATCAAATCTAAAAGAACCATTCGTAGTTTTGTTTTACGGCAAGGTCGTTTAACAAAAGGCCAAGAACAGGCATTAATAAGTTTATGGCCGGTATTTGGTATTGAATATGATGTAAATTCACCAATGGTTTTTGACTCTAACAAACAGGTTGTTCTTGAAATTGGATTTGGTATGGGTGCTTCGTTAATTGAAATGGCTAAAAATGCACCAGATAAGAATTTTTTAGGAATCGAAGTCCACAAACCTGGCGTTGGTGCTTGTTTGATGGCAATTGGAGAAAATCAATTATCAAACTTAAAAGTGATGTGTCACGATGCTGTTGAAGTATTAGAAAATATGATCCCTAATCATACATTAGACAAAGTACAAATTTTTTTCCCTGATCCTTGGCATAAAGCAAGACATAACAAGCGCCGCATTATTCAACCCCAATTTGTACAGTTAATTCGACAAAAATTAAAATTAGGTGGAATTTTGCACCTAGCTACCGATTGGCAACATTATGCAGAACATATGTTAGAGGTTTTAACCCAAGCTGAAGGTTTTGAAAATTTATCACCAAGCGGTGACTATATTCCGAGACCTGATGATAGACCAATTACTAAATTTGAAAAACGAGGTCAAAATTTAGGCCATGGCGTTTGGGATCTTCAATTTGTAAACAAATAATTATGCTAAGGAGCCACTATGCAAAATCAAACCATCGATCTACTTTGTCGACACCGCTCTATTCGTGCTTATAAAACAACTAGTTTAACTCAAGAACAAATAGCGTCTATAGTTCGATCAGCACAGTCGGCTTCTAGTTCTAACTTTATTCAATGTTCGACAATTATTCGTATTACAGATCCTCAAAAACGCGAAAAACTAGCTCATTATGCTGGTGATCAAAAATATGTTAACCAAGCTCCTGAATTTTGGGTATTTTGCGCCGATTTTAATCGTCATTTTCAAATTGATCCAACACTCAATCTTGGCAAAGCAGAGCAGTTATTATTGGGCTGTGTTGATACAGCAATTATGGCTCAAAATGCAGTAATAGCGGCTGAATCCTTAGGACTTGGTGCTGTGTATATTGGTGGACTGCGAAATGATCTTGATAAAGTAACCCAATTACTTGAGTTACCAAAATATGTTCTTCCTCTTTTTGGGCTTTGCCTTGGTTACCCCGATCATAATCCAGAAATAAAACCGAGGTTACCTAAAGAGCTTCTCTTTTTTGAAAACCAATATCAACCACTTGATCATGCAACTTTAGCAAAATATGATACCCAAATAGGTGATTACTATCAAAACCGTAGTACTAATCAAAAAACCGGTGGTTGGAGTGATAAAATTGCAAATACAATAAATAATGAACAACGTGATTTTATTTTAGATTATTTACATAAACAAGGATGGATCACAAAATGAAAAATAACCATTACCAATTAGATAAAATCGTTATACTTAGCCGTCATGGTATTCGTACGCCATTACAAAATACTTTGCAGTTTTTAGAAAAAGTGACTCCCTTTAAATGGCCTAAATGGGATCATCCATATGGTTATTTGACCACTCGTGGTGGAATATTAGAAGTTTATTTTGGCCGCTATTTATCGACTTGGCTTGAAAAACACAATATAAAATTATCAAAACATAATACTGAATTATTCGTGTATTCTAATAGTTTGCAAAGAACTGTCGCGACCGCTCAATTTATGACAGCTGGTGCCTTTGCTGGGTATGATATTCCTATTCATCATAAATATGCCATTGAAAAAATGGATCCGATTTTCGATCCTAGCTTGCAAGACGATTCAACTGAGTTTAAAAATGCGGTATTGCGTGATATTGAAGAAGCTGACAAAGCAGCTAATATTTTTAAAAGCCTAGCACCAGCTTATGAAACTCTTTCAGATATTTTAGATTATAAGCATTCAAAATTATATGCTGAATATAAATGCGATTTAGCCGATATTCCATCCGAACTTTATTTTAAAAAACATGAAGAACCAGCACTCCTCGGACCACTTGCGATAGGTATTTCAGCCGTTGATGCATTCTTATTGCAATACTATTCAGCCTTTCCAAAAGAACAAATTGCATGGGGTAGACTGACTAGCCAAGAGCAGTGGCAACAAATTAGCGCAATTCGTAATCAATATATAAATTTAGTTTGCCATTCTAAGACGCTTGCCAAACACTCAGCTGCACTTATTATCAACATGATAAACGATCTTATGCTACAAGATAGTAAAGTCAATTTACTTGTTGGACACGATAGTACCATCGCTTCATTACTGGGGGCATTAGACTTTAAAGACTACCAACTACCAAATCAATTTGAAATAACCCCAATTGGTGGAAAAGTAGCTTTACAGCGTTTTCGTCACCTATCTACAGGCGAATACTTTTTTAAAGCCGAATATATTTATCAAAGTTTTGAACAACTCCATAACGGGCTAGCACTTGATGACAATAATTTACCACAACATTATCAACTTCATTTGGAAAATGCTTCTGTTAATAATGATGGTTATTATTATTGGTCAGATTTTGAGGAACGAATAAAATCAATTAAAACTAGGTAATTAACCATTAGGTTATCTAATTTTTCCTATCTAACTGGGATTAAACAAGTTAATAATAAAAAGTTAAGCTAATTCTAATTAATAAAAAATTCCTTGTCAAAAAGTTTCAGGTAAATATACGTTTTAGTATAAATGTCAATTGTTTAGCTTACTTAAATCATAGTCAATTACAATAGACCAAATAGAGTGTAGATAGATAAGATGTAATCGTTTTCAATAATTAATTGCATTTTATTTGTTTTATTTTATTTTTATTCCAATTAATTATTTTAAACCTCCTATCTAGTAGATTACCGATCTTTAATTTGCACTATTGTCATCATAAAATACAAAAATTATACTCAAACACATATTTACCTGAAACTTTTTAACAAAAATTAATTTAACATTAAATGTAATCGATTTCATAAAATGTTATCTAGATCACTTTTTCAAAATTATTTTAGTGCTATTATCGCCTCAACAAATAACTTACCTGTTCATATACATACAGAAGTTTTTTTAAATGATTGTGTGGTCATTTAAAGCCTAACATAGGAAGTTCATTATGAATCAAAAAATAAAGTCATCACTAAGTAATAAGAATTATTGGATATTCAGTCTCTACTTCTTTCTGTACTTTTTTATTATGGGAGCATACTGCCCTTTTTTTCCCGTTTGGCTAAAAATGAACGGACTTGATGAGGCAAATACTGGGTACGTTTTTTCATTTATTTCACTATTTGCGCTTTTTTTTCAACCCTTGTTCGGGTTAATTTCTGATAAACTAGGATTAAAAAAACACCTTCTTTGGGTTATCACACTTCTTCTTGTACTATTTGGTCCATTTTTTATCTTCGTTTTAGGGCCATTACTCAAATTAAATGTCACCTTGGGCGCAATTGTTGGAGGGCTTTATCTTGGTATGGTATTTAGTGGTGGGGCACCAGCTATTGAAGCACTTGTCGAAAAAATAAGTCGACGTAGTGGTTTTGAATTTGGTCGCTGTCGCATGTTTGGCTGTTTTGGTTGGGCTATATGTGCTTCGTTTGTTGGAATTATGATTTCTAAAGATGTCAATGCCGTTTTTTGGTTATGTTCTGGATTTGCATTGATTCTTTTAATTTTAGTTAAAATCGCCGATCCTGCAAAAACCACAACGACTGAAGTTGTTGAGCAAATGGGATTAAATAAACCAAAGCCATTCAATCTAAAACTTGCCCTTGATTTACTTAGTATGCGTAAAACATGGTTTTTCATGCTTTACATTGTTGGGGTTGCTTGTACTTATGATGTATTTGATCAACAATTTGCAAACTTTTTCACCTCATTTTTTACTAACGAACAAGTGGGTCGTGAAGCTTTCGGCTATGTAACTACGCTTGGTGAATTTTTAAATGCCACTGTGATGTTTTTTGCTCCTCTGATTGTAATGAAATTAGGCAGTAAAAATACATTACTCATTGCTGGTGCTATCATGTCCATTCGTATTACTGGCTCAGCATTTGCCAGCACAGCTGTTGAAGTGGTGATATTAAAAACGCTACATATGTTCGAAGCACCTTTATTACTTGTCGGTGCATTTAAATATATTACTAAACACTTCCCTATTCACTTATCAGCAACTGTTTACTTAATTGCATTTTGTTTTGCAAAACAATTATCTATCATGTTTATGTCCACTTTTGCGGGGTTAATGTATGTTAAAATAGGTTTCGAAGGAGCATATTTAATCCTTGGCTTGATCGCATTTAGTTTTACGCTTATTTCATCCTTTACATTATCAGGGCGTGGACCATGGGATCTGTGGAAACATAACAACAGTGAAGAGTCTGAAAATTAGCAGACACTCACTATAACTATTATTAAACTAGATGAAGGTTTTATTATGAAAATATTAGTAACTGGTGGTTGTGGATATATAGGAAGTCACACATGTGTTCAACTAATTAAATCTGGCTATACACCAATTATTATTGATAATTTGTTTAACAGTAAAGCATCAGTACTAGATAGAATACAAAAAATTACTGGGCAATCCGTCATTTTTTATCAAGGCGATGTATGCGATGAAAAACTATTAACTAAGATTTTTTCAGAACATGACATTAAAGCGGTGATCCATTTTGCTGGTTTAAAAGCAGTCGGTGAATCAGTCCACAAACCGCTAGAATATTATGAAAACAATGTCTACGGCAGTATCGTACTTATGAAAGCAATGCGAGCTGCTGGCGTTAAACAGTTAGTATTTAGTTCGTCGGCCACTGTCTATGGCGAATTAGCCCCTGTTCCTTATGTTGAAACATTACCACAAGGTTTACCTACTAGTCCGTATGGAAAAAGTAAATTAATGGTTGAGCAATGTATTATGGACTTAGCCGTTGCTGAGCCCGATTGGTCACTAACTTTACTACGTTATTTTAATCCTGTTGGAGCCCATCCAAGTGGATTAATGGGCGAAGACCCACTTGGTGTTCCTAATAATCTTATGCCTTATATTACCCAAGTTGCTGTAGGCAAAAGAGAGTCATTAGCTGTTTTTGGTAATGATTATCCAACAATTGATGGAACTTGCGTTCGTGATTTTATACATGTTGTTGATTTGGCCGATGGGCATATCGCTGCACTCAAAACCGATCAAAACAAAGCTGGTGTGCATATTTACAATTTAGGCTCAGGTGTTGGTTATAGCGTATTACAAGTCATTAAAGCTTTTGAAAAAGCATCAGGAAAACCTCTTAATTGGCACTTTGCCCCAAGACGAGCAGGTGATTTACCAGCATTCTGGGCTGATGCTAATAAAGCTGAGCAAATATTAGGTTGGAAAACCAAACTCACGCTTGATGACATGGTAAAAGATTCATGGAATTGGCAATCAAATAACCCTCAAGGCTATCCTGATTAATAATACATTTTATAAAACATACAAAATTAACAGAAGAGGCAAAAATGGATATTTTTAACCCAGTTGACCATCCTCATCGTCGTTACAACCCATTGACCAATCAATGGGTACTTGTTTCACCACATAGGGCAAAACGCCCATGGCAAGGACAACAAGAAGTATTAAACGAAGAGCAAAAACCAAGTTATGATCCAACTTGCTTTTTGTGCCCAGGAAATAAACGGGTAACAGGAGATATCAACCCCCAATATAAGGGAACATTTGTTTTTACTAATGATTTTGCAGCATTAATGAAAAATACTCCAGAATCACCAAAAAACGCCGATCCTTTATTCCAAATGCAAAGCGCAAAAGGTACTAGTCGAGTTATCTGTTTTTCACCCGATCACAGTAAAACATTACCTGAACTTGATTTACCTGCAATTGAAGGAGTAATTAAAACTTGGATAGAACAGCAACAGGAGTTGGGTGAAAACTATCCTTGGGTACAAGTGTTTGAAAACAAAGGATCAGCAATGGGGTGCTCTAACCCTCATCCACATGGA
The DNA here is from genome assembly GCF_024104075.1 of Gilliamella sp. Taxonomy (NCBI): domain Bacteria; kingdom Pseudomonadati; phylum Pseudomonadota; class Gammaproteobacteria; order Orbales; family Orbaceae; genus Gilliamella; species Gilliamella sp. The sequence goes on from NZ_JAGGHR010000002.1 coordinate 71,746, forward strand.
CAAGTTTGGGCAAATAGCTTTTTACCAAATGAGATTGCGCGTGAAGATCTAAATATGCGTAATTACTTTGAAAAATATCATCGCAATTTATTGGTTGATTATGCTGAAAAGGAACTTATTAATCGTGAGCGAATCGTTGTAGAAACTAAGTATTGGCTTGCCGTTGTTCCTTTTTGGGCAATATGGCCATTTGAAACATTATTATTACCAAAAATTCACATTCCACAATTAACCCAATTAAATGACAAACAACAAAGTGATTTAGCAATTGCGCTCAAAAAATTAACGAGTCGCTACGATAATTTATTTCATTGCTCTTTCCCATACTCTATGGGCTGGCATGGTGCGCCATTTATGCAAGATAAAAATGATTATTGGCAAGTACATGCACATTTTTATCCCCCTTTATTACGTTCCGCCACAGTAAAAAAATTTATGGTAGGTTACGAAATGTTAGCCGAAGTACAACGTGATTTAACCCCAGAGCAAGCAGCTGAAAGGTTACGTAACGTTAGTGATGTGCATTATAAAGACAAAAAGGATAAATAGATGAACGCATTAATCAAAGCAACTACACAAGCATTTGAATCTAAATTTGATTATAAACCCGATACACTTATACAAGCCCCCGGTCGTGTAAATTTGATTGGCGAGCATACCGATTATAATGATGGTTTTGTTTTACCTTGTGCTATCGATTATCAAACGATAATAAGTTGTCACAAACGTTCAGATAATCTTGTTCGAGTTATTGCGGTTGATTATGATAATCAACAAGATGAATTTTCTTTAGATTCTCCTATTGAAAAACATCCAGATTATATGTGGGCTAACTACATACGTGGGGTGGTAAAGCACTTAAAAAAATATGCAAATAATATCCATGGCGTCGATTTTGCTATTAGTGGAAACGTTCCTCAAGGAGCAGGACTAAGTTCATCAGCATCTCTAGAGGTTGCGGTAGCTAAAATGTTCCAAGTTCTTTATAACTTGGCTTTAGATGGCACCAAGTTAGCCCTAATTGGTCAAGAGGCCGAAAACCAATTTGTTGGTTGCAATTGTGGCATCATGGATCAACTAATATCTTCCCTTGGACAAAGCCAACATGCATTATTAATTGATTGTCGTTCATTAGAAGTTAAACCAGTCTCAATTCCTAAAGATTTTGCTGTAGTTATCATCAATTCAAATATCAAACGAGGATTAGTTGATAGTGAATATAATACTCGACGTAAACAGTGTGAAGCAGCAGCACAAGCCCTTGGGGTAAAAGCCTTAAGAGACGCGTCCTTAACTGAATTACAACATATTGAAAACACGCTCGATCCAATTGTCTTTAAACGAGCTCATCATGTAATCACTGAAAATGAGCGCACACTAAAGGCAGCACAAGCTCTTACAGATGGTGATTATAAATTATTATCAAAACTCATGGCACAGAGTCACAATTCAATGCGTGATGATTTTGAAATTACAGTCCCCGCTATTGATTATCTAGTTGAAATAATTCACGGTGTAATTGGTGAACAAGGCGGTGTTCGCATGACAGGCGGTGGCTTTGGTGGTTGTATTGTGGCAATAGTACCAAAAGATAAAGTTGATGCTGTTAAAACCGTTGTTAGCGATAGTTATGCTAAAAAATTCGGTATTAAAGAAGATTTTTATGTCTGTAAACCAAGTGAAGGAGCACACGCGATATGCCTATAACGCAAATTATTGAACTGTCCAATAAACAAGGAATGCGAATAAAACTTTCAAACTGGGGAGCTACATGGCTTTCCTGTGAATTGCCCGTTAATGGACAGACTCGTGAAGTGCTACTCGGCTGTCGCTCACTTGAACAATACCAACAACAGGATGCCTATTTAGGTGCTACAATAGGCCGATATGCTAACCGTATTGCCAATGCTACTATTAATATTGACAATAAACAATATTATCTCACTGCGAATCAAGGTGTAAATCAATTACACGGCGGAAAATTAGGCTTCGATAAACAATTATGGTTAATTCAAACTTGCTCCGATCAGCAAGTGACCTTCCTTTTGATTTCACCTGATGGTGATCAAGGTTTTCCTGGTGAGTTGAATGTAACTGTAACGTATAAACTCACCGATGACAATCAAGTAATTATCTTGTTTAATGCAACTACAACAAAAACTACGCCAGTGAATTTGACTAATCATGCTTACTTTAATCTAGATGGTGAAATAAGCAAGAATATACTTAATCACAGATTAAAAGTAAATGCTAACTATTATTTGCCAGTTAATGCCAATGGTATCCCTAATAAGGGCTTAGCTAGTGTTGCCATGCACGATATGGATTTACGTCAACCAAAACTTTTATCGGAAAAACTACTTGAAAGCGCAGAAAGGCAAATAACTGGTGGTTATGATCATGCTTATTTATTAGATAAAACCAAAGCGATAGCCGCTCAACTCATTTCATCTGATAAAAAAGTAACAATGAATGTTACTACAACCAAACCGTCATTACAGATTTATACAGGTAACTTTTTACAACATACACCAAACCGGCATAATGGTGAATGTGGAAATTTTGCTGGCATAGCATTAGAAAGCCAATTTTTACCGGACAGCCCTAATCATCCTGACTGGCCACAACCAAGCTGCTTTTTACAACCAGAACAAATATATGAACATTACACTGCTTACCAATTTTTTATAAATCAATAAGTTGTTTGACTTAATTATTGCCGTATATTAATAACATCTAGCTTTTTCATATTTACATTACTAGAAATCTAACAATTTGAGCAAAAGAATTTTGCACGGTTAAACTAACAATCCTAAGTAAAATTAGGTATGATACAGTCATCATACCTAATGGATAATATTAAATATGAAAAGCAAAAGTTTAACTGCTATTTTTCCGGGTACTTTTGATCCCATCACTAATGGTCATATTGATCTTGTTACACGAGCTTCGTTACTGTTTCCTCGATTAATTGTCGCTATTGCCGAAAATCCTAATAAAAAAACACTCTTTACTCTAGAAGAACGCGTAAATTTAGCGTCAACAGCAGTTGAACATTTACTCAATGTCGAAGTTATTGGCTTTGACAATTTAATGGCTAATTTTGCACAAACCCATAATGCCACAGTTATCGTTCGAGGCGTTCGTACAACACACGATTTTGAATACGAAAGGCAACTTGCCGAAATGAATCGTGCATTAAAATCTGATTTAGACACTATCTTTTTAATGCCATCAATTGCAATGGGATTTATTTCATCGACAATAGTAAAAGATGTTGCCTACCATGGCGGTGATATAACAAATTTAGTACCACTACATGTCAAAACAGCTTTATTAAAACGCTTAACATAAATAAAAACGTCTATGGTTAATTTTTACACTCCACAAAGAAAAAAGTTCACACCACAAAAATTGACAGTAACTATTTCATCTTTAGATGCCTTTGGGCAAGGTGTGGCCAATCATAAAGGTAAAACAATTTTTGTAAAATCAGCCTTGCCTGATGAAACCGTTGATATTGAGTTAACTGAAAATAAGAAAAATTACGCTAAAGCTAAAGTCATTAGATATCATAATCAAAGCAAATACCGCGTTAAACCTCTATGTGAATATTATCAACAATGTGGAGGTTGTGAGCTACAACATATTGCACCACAGATGCAACAACAAGCAAAATATGATGCGTTGATAAATCTATTACAAAAAGAGACAGGACAACCTTTATCAAATATCGTTAAAAATTCACCGCAAATTATTGCCGATCAACCTTACCATTATCGTCGACGTGCAAGACTTTCAATTAATATCGTTAAAGGCCAATTAGCAATTGGATTTCGCCAAGCAGAATCTAATCAAATAATCAATATCAAACATTGTCCTGTATTAGTTGATGAATTAGATTCATTGCTAGCACCATTACAAAGCATGCTCAATAACATAAAACAGAAAAAAGTACTGGGTCACGTTGAACTAATTTCGGTCGATAGTGGTATTATTCTTGTTTTAAGGCACACTATGCCTCTAAGCAATCATGATGTTAACCTATTAAAAGAATTTGCCGAAAATAACAATATTTCACTTTATTTTCACGGCGATGATTTAATACATATTGCCGGTAATACTGAGCATTTTTATTTAATTAATCATTTAAAATTAACATTCAGCCCTCTAGATTTTATTCAGGTAAATTGTAAAATTAATCAAAAGATGATCGAACAGGCGCTTAACTGGCTAACTTTACAACCAACAGATCGGGTTTTAGATCTGTTTTGCGGAATGGGCAATTTTTCGTTACCTATAGCAAAATTAAGTAAAACTGTAACGGGAGTTGAAGGTGTTGATACCTTGGTTGAAAAAGCAAAATTCAACGCTATATTAAATAATACTGAGATTTGTGCGGAAACTAATTTTTTAACCAGCAATTTAGATGATTCTCAACAATTTTCGATATGGAGTCAATCACAATATAATTATAATAAAGTATTATTAGATCCAGCAAGAGCAGGAGCGTTTAATGCAACAATAGAAATTGCAAAATTAGCACCATCAAAAATTGTTTATATATCGTGTAATCCTGCTACACTAGCTCGAGATAGTAAACAACTTATCGATGCAGGATATCAAATTGCTCAAATTGCTATTTTAGATATGTTTCCGCAAACCAAACACATTGAATCAATGTTGTTGCTAATAAAATCAGGAACATAAGTTATGGTATCTATTAGAGGCGCACACCAACATAGTGAAGAACACTATTCCCTTGCTCAATTTGATGTAGAACAATGGGTAAAACAAGAATTGTTATTAACTAATCCTGCATCTTATAAGAAGTTTAGAGAAGTTTGGGATTTTTGTTTTGAAAACAGCGCAGGTGCATCAGAGCAAATTTTCTGTTTCCAAAATGCGATAGAAATGGTCGAAATTCTATCGACACTTAATATGGATATTAATAGTTTATGTGCGGCTTTATTGCTTCCTTTTGTTGATAGCAAAATTATTCGCCGAGAAGATATTCCAGAAGATTTTGATCGTGAAATTTCTCATATTATTTCTAGTATTGTTAGGATGAAAGAAATTCGCCAATTACGAGCAATTCGTAACGGCAGTGCTACTTCCGAACAAATTGATAGTATTCGCCGAATGCTACTAGCGATGGTAAATGACTTCAGAAGTGTAGTGATTAAATTGGCAGAACGCATTACCTACTTACGCAATTTAATCAATGCACCTCAAGAAGAACAGGTCCTTGCAGCTAAAGAATGTTTTAACATCTATGCGCCCTTAGCCAACCGTTTAGGCATAGGTCAATTAAAATGGGAGCTAGAAGATTTCTGCTTCCGCTATTTACATCCAGATGAATATCGATTAATAGCAAAAAAATTGCAAGAAAAACGATTAGATCGTGAACTGTACATCAAACAATTTGTAAGCCATTTACAAGATTTGATGAATCAAGATCATATTCGAGCTGAGGTATACGGTCGTCCTAAACATATTTATAGTATATGGCGAAAAATGGAGCGTAAACACCTTCAATTCGAAGATTTATATGATATTCGTGCTGTGCGCATTATCTGCGATCGTATTGAAGATTGTTATAATGCATTAGGTATTGTCCACAGCCATTATAAACATATCGCAAAAGAATTTGACGATTATGTAGCAAATCCTAAACCAAATGGTTATCAATCGATCCATACTGTTGTTTATGGTCCACAAGATAAAGCAATCGAAATTCAAATTCGTACTGAAAAAATGCACAATGAGGCTGAACTAGGTATTGCTGCACATTGGAAATATAAAGAAGGCAGTACCGACAAAATGACAGCTTATGATCAACGAATTTCTTGGTTGCGTAAATTATTAACATGGCAACAAGAAATGTCGGAAAGTGGTGAAATACAAGAAGCCGTTCGTAGCCAAATTTTTGATGACCGAGTTTATGTTTTTACGCCTAAAGGTGATGTTGTTGACTTGCCTGCTAGGTCAACTCCACTTGATTTTGCTTATCATATACATAGCGATGTGGGTCACCGCTGTATTGGAGCCAAAGTAGGCGGGCGAATTGTACCATTTACCTATAATTTAAAAATGGGCGATCAAGTTGAAATCATTACCCAAAAACAACCAAATCCTAGTCGAGATTGGCTAAATCCGAATACAGGATTCGTTAATAGTAGTCGTGCCAGAGCTAAAATTCAAGCCTGGTTTAAAAAGCAAGATCGAGATAAAAATATCGCCACAGGTGAGCAAATTTTACAAAGTGAACTTGAACCTTTAAACATTAGTGTAAAAAGTGTCGAAAAAATCTTAATTAATAAATATAACGCTCATTCATTTGACGAGGTATTAGCAGGTATTGGTAGTGGTGATGTAAGGATTAACCAATTAGTTAACTTTATCAATGCACAATTTAATAAACCAACTGCTGAAGAGGAAGATGAAGCAGCATTAAAACAGATTGCCCAAAAAACGAATATACAATCTAAAAATACTAATAAATTCAACAACAAAAAAGGAAGTGAAATTATTATTGAGGGTGTGGGTAACTTAATGTATACCATTGCAAACTGTTGCCGCCCTATTCCTGGCGATCTAATTGTGGGGTTTGTAACTCATGGGCGAGGTATTTCAATTCACCGAGCTGATTGTGAGCAATTGCAAGACCTTAAAAATCATGCGCCTGAACGTATTACTCACGCTGTTTGGAACAACAATACCCAATCAAGTTATACCATGGTGATAAAGATTGTTGCCAACGATCGAAGTGGTTTATTGCGAGATATCACCACGATTTTAGCTAATGAAAAGGTTAATGTTCTTGGTTTAATGAGCCGTTCAGATATGAAGCAACAATTAGCCACTATCGACGTAGATATGGAAATTTTTGATCAAGATTCGTTAAATCGAGTGCTCAATAAAATAAAACAACTACCCGATGTTATTAAAGCTAAACGTTTTCAAGGTTAATTAACATGTTAAATTGCCACTTTTTTAGTGGCAATTAAGTTTAATATTTATTGCTTTCTCTCTAAAATTTCAAACTGATATGAATAGCTATTTTTATCGTCAGGTTGGTGTCCTTCTTGATAAATAACTTGCCATTGCTCAGGTGAATAATCAGGGAAATGGGTATCCCCCTGTAGTTCCGCATCTATGTGCGTTAAATAAAGTCGATTTGCTAACGGTAAAGTCTGCTTATAAATATTACCACCACCAATAATAAATGCCTCATCAACATTCTGTTCTTGGGCTAACACTATGGCGGCATCAATTGATTGAACCCAGCTTACATTTTGAGTTGAATTACATTCACTTGGTGCTTGCTTTGAAATAATAATATTATGACGATTTGGTAGTGGACGACCAATAGACTCAAATGTCTTCCTTCCCATAATAACGGGTTTATTAAGTGTATTTTTTTTAAACCATGCCAAATCTGCAGGTAAATGCCAAGGCATTTGATTATTTAAGCCAATTACACGATTATCGGCCATGGCTACAATAATACTTAATATCATATCCGTTCCTTTACACATACCCTAAAGATTTTATTCGCTGATTGACATGCTCAGGAAAGATAGTTTGACTCCAAAGTCGTTCGCTTAAAGAAAGTAACGACTCTTTTTGTCCAGCAACGATCCAATTAGACAATTCTGTAGCAACATCAGGGTATATTATTGGTTTTGGTGAAGGTAAATCTAACCAATACTTAAGTTTGATACAGTTTAAACTTTCCATAACCGTTGCCATATCAAGAGATCGTAAACATTGAGCATTATAAATTTGTTCAAATTGACCTACCACAGGCTTAGTAAGAATCTTTTTACCAAGCGTTAATGCTTCAGAAATCAATGCAAAGCCCGTATTTGAAATAATGCCAGAGCAATTGACTAAAGCTTGCGTAAAACTATTACGACTAAGAGGTTGAAAATTAATATTACCTCGTTGCGATTCTTGCTTTATATCTGGGTGAAAACAGATAAATTGATGATCTTGAAATTGTTTTAACATACCAATGATTTCATCTATACCTTCAAACGGCAAATAAACCACAATGCTGCCATCTTCTGTTGGTGTGTCATTAAATGAATCAATCATCGGTGGCAATAACTTATGCCCAAAATGAAACCAATGCAAACCAATAGGTTTAGTAACTGGCGCATAATATTTCATAATTACATTGGCAACTAACCCATATTCTTTAGGTTTAAGATATTGGCATACGGCCTGATTACTTATACCTAAACAGTCACGTTGCTGATGATGTGCGGCCCAAGCAGTGACTGGCTCAAAATCACTAATAATACAATCATACTTTGATAAATCGAGTTCCCGCACGTCTTTAATCAGCCTGAAAGCGCGAATTCGTTGTATGGTTTTACGAAAATTAATTTTACCGTTTAGTGTTGCAAAGGTGACACCTCGATAAGTCTTATAATCACCAAAAACTTGCATATCAAAATAGTCTTTAGGATCACGTCCACTAAAAATATAATCAACATCAGCTCCAGCTTTTTTTAATGCTTTAGCTAAAGTTCTACAACGACTGACATGGCCATTTCCTGTTCCTTGAACACCAAAGAGAATCTTCATATCAATATTATTTGCCAATTATTATTGATAAATATCATACCAGAACACGTCATAATTATCTTATTTTTTTTACACATTAACTTAAAATTTTAGTATTTTTAATATATTAATAGACAAGTCGACAAATCAATAGAATTAAATTAAACTAGTTATATCAAGGTGATATTTAAACTTTAAGTAGGGCTATTATTTATTTTACAAAAAATAGCGAGATATCAAGATGCCTATAACACCCCAAAATAAACCAATTTGCCAAATAATTGTATTAGCATCAATACTATTTTGGTTTAGTTATTCTTCATGGCATTTATCTAACTTACTATTATCACCAGCTTTAACTTGTCATTCTGCTCATTTCACATCTGAATTAACACCTAAACACGAATCTATTTCTAACGAGCCAGTTTTGGTTTTGCGAAAAAACACGATCATATCATCTTGTGCTTTGTTTCATCAGTGTTCAACCTGTAATATTTTAAATTCTCATTTTCCTACAAAACTTTATATTTCGTCTAGCAGTGAACGATATCTGCCCATTAAGCCTATTCTACAATATAACGAATTTATTCCAGAGTTAAGACCGCCGCAAGCTGTTTAATTGATTTATGTAAATAAAAGCAGTAAGTAACACAACACGTAATAACTGAATTATATTGATATTTGTTTTATCAGTATAACCAGCAGGTTATTGTTAAACTTAACTATTTTTGAGGAACATCATGAAACGCCGAAATTTTTTGATAAATATTACCACAGCTATCGGTGGATTGGTCGCAACTAAAGCTATAGCCCAAATGGGGCACAATAATATGCATGACACAATGTGTGATACTCATTCTGATGAATGTCAAAAGGGGGATAATATGCACCAACACATGAATATGGACATGAATCACAATCAAATGCCGCAAAAACTTTTATCGACTTCAGCACTACCACAAGGAATGGATCTACCAACTTTGACCAACTTAAAAAATGAGAGCAAGCAAAAAGGTATTTTTGAAGCAACATTACATATAAAACCAACCAAAATTGCATTAACGCCAGATTTAACTACGGAATTTTGGACCTATAATGGAATGATACCTGGTCCGAAAATTGAAGTATTTGAAGAAGACCATGTTAAAATCACTGTAAAAAATGAACTTACTCAATCAACGACAATTCATTGGCACGGCTTGCTCATTCCATCTGATCAAGACGGCAACCCACAAAACGAAATTCCAGCAGGAGGCAGTCGAACTTATGAGTTTACCATTCCTAAAGATACGGCTGGCACTTATTGGTATCATCCTCACGGACACAATACAGTAGCAGAACAAGTTTATCGAGGTTTAGCTGGTACATTTATTGTTCGTAGCAAACACGATCCACTTGCATCGTTCCCTGAACAAAATTGGTTCTTTTCTGACTTAAAATTAACCGACAAAGGCCAAATTGCTGATAATTCAATGGTTGATTGGATGAATGGACGTGAAGGCCAATTTGTATTGATAAATGGCAGTTACCGCCCAAAAATCAAAATAGATTCAGCCACACATATCCGAGTATGGAATTCGTGTTCAGGTCGATATCTCAATCTTTCTATCCCTAACTGCGATGTTTTTTTAGTTGGCACTGATGGTGGACTATTAGCTAAACCCTATCTGCTTACCAAACCCTTATTATTAACTCCGGCTGAACGTGCTGAATTAGTCATAATACCAAAACAAACTGGTACTGTATATTTACAATCAATCGGTTATGATCGCAATAAAATGGGCAATGTACCACCAGAACAAGATATAATATTAGGTGAGTTAACACTGACTAAATCCGATCCAATCACCTTACCAAACACATTAAACCAACTACCTAATATGGGGCCTGTTGTCGTCCATAAATTACTGGAATATACCGAAGTGATGGATATGAAAGAGCCGCGTGGTGGTGTGTTATTTTTAATTAATGGTAAACGTCATGACATGTCGCGAATTGATCTAAAAAGCAAAATTCACGATATTGAAGAATGGACAATATTCAATAATTCCCATATGGATCACAATTTCCACATCCATGGCGCACAATTTATTGTACAATCGCACGAGTTAAATGGTAAAAAAACTCAGCCTGATTATATTGCCTTAAAAGATACCATTAATTTGCGACCACACGAAAAACTTACCATCAAAATACAGCAAAATCTTCCTGGGCTTCGCATGTATCACTGTCACATTATTGAACATGAAACAACGGGCATGATGGGGCAATTAATGGTGGAATAATATTTCTTTCTTTATTCCTTTCCTTGATTCAATTTTTAGTATGGTTGGATTAAGGGAAGTTAAATTAACAAAAACTCGCTTATCATTACCGAAAAAAAAGCGAGTTTTTATAAACCTATCATCTTATTAAAATTCCTTTTATTAAATTATTCCCCTTGTAATAAGGGTTTTTTCTTTTGCTAAAAAATGCTAAAATGCACAGATTATGATCGTCATTAACTATTGGCAAAAACTCCGCAAACGATTGATTATTAAAACCGCTTTGTCGCACTTATTATTAGGTGTGATTGCTGCTGGGTTTGGTTTATGTCAAAACGAAGCGCTCCCATCGGAATCTGATGTTTCGCACAGTAGAATTATTGCTATTACATCCATTGTACAAGATCACAGAGAAACAGCACAAAGAAAGCCACAAACACTAGCATGTTCCCAAAAACAGCATACTGTAGTACTTTTAATAATGCCTAATTATGATGATCTTTCCCCTAGCAAGGCAATCCGACTATCCCCTTACAACGGCATACGAGCTGGACCAAAAACTACCTCTTAGAATTTACGCACAAATAAAACTAATTTTTATTCAAGGCAAAAGCCTTAAAATCCGTATTAAAAAACAAGAGAAAAGTTATGTTATTAAAATTATTGACAAAAGTATTTGGTAGCCGCAATGAGCGCGTATTAAAAAGTATGCGTAAACGAGTTGAAAAAATTAATGCACTTGAACCAGACATGGAAGCATTAACTGATGATGAACTAAAAGCAAAAACTACAGAATTTAAAGACAGGATTGCCTCTGGAACTCAATTAGATGATATTTTGGAAGAAGCTTTCGCAGTGGTACGTGAAGCGAGTAAACGTGTATTTGGCATGCGTCATTTTGATGTGCAGTTAATCGGTGGTATGGTATTAAATGAACGTTGCATTGCTGAAATGCGTACGGGTGAAGGAAAAACTTTAACAGCGACATTACCTGCCTACTTAAATGCACTAACAGGTAAAGGTGTACACGTTGTTACAGTTAATGATTACTTAGCGCAGCGAGACGCTGAAAATAATCGTCCTTTATTCGAATTTTTGGGCTTAACTGTAGGGATTAACCTGCCAAATATGCCCACACACATAAAACGTGAGGCTTACAACGCAGATATCACCTATGGTACCAATAATGAATATGGTTTCGACTACCTACGCGATAATATGGTATTTACCAAAGATGCTCGTGTACAACGTCCATTACATTACGCCTTAGTCGATGAAGTTGACTCAATTTTAATTGATGAAGCAAGAACACCTCTGATTATTTCAGGTCAAGCGGAAGATAGTTCCGACAGATATATTAGCGTTGATAAAATCATTCCTTACTTGACCCGTCAAGAAAAAGAAGACTCTGACCAGTTCCAAGGTGATGGTGACTTCTCAATTGATGAAAAATCACGCCAAGTTAACTTAACAGAACGAGGCTTAGTTAAAGTTGAAGAATTACTGATAAAACAAGGTATCATGAAAGGTGATGAGTCACTTTATGCGCCAAGCAATATCGTATTGATGCATCACGTTAATGCAGCCCTACGCGCTCACCACCTATTCCATCGCGACGTTGATTATATTGTCAGAGATAACGAAATTATCATCGTTGACGAACATACTGGAAGAACAATGGATGGTCGACGTTGGTCTGATGGTTTACATCAAGCTGTTGAAGCAAAAGAGCACGTTAAAATCCAAAATGAGAACCAAACACTGGCTTCAATTACTTTCCAAAACTATTTCCGTTTATATGAAAAACTAGCGGGCATGACAGGTACTGCTGACACTGAAGCATTTGAGTTTAATCAAATTTATGGTTTAGATACGATTGTTATTCCAACTAATCGCCCAATGCAACGAAAAGATCAATCCGACCTTGTCTATATGACCGAAAAGGAAAAGATAAATGCGATTGTATCTGATGTACAAGAATGTGTAAAACGCGGTCAACCTGTTTTAGTCGGAACAGCATCAATCGAAAAATCAGAATTAGTTTCACAAGCATTTAAAAAAGCAGGTATCAAACATAATGTCCTAAATGCTAAATTCCATGCTCAAGAAGCAGAAATCATTGCTAATGCAGGGAGTAAAGGTGCAGTTACTATTGCAACCAACATGGCTGGTCGTGGTACTGATATTATGCTCGGTGGTAACTGGCAAAATGATATAGCAAAAATTGAAAATCCAACACAAGAAGACATCGAAAAAGCGAAACAAGCTTGGCAAACAAAACACGAAGAAGTGATTGAGTTAGGTGGACTTTATATTTTAGGTACTGAACGTCACGAGTCACGCCGTATCGACAACCAACTACGAGGTCGTGCAGGACGTCAAGGTGACCCTGGCGCTTCACGCTTTTATCTATCACTGGAAGATCCATTGATGAGAATTTTCGCCTCTGATCGTATGGGTAATATGATGCGTAAATTGGGTATGAAAGAAGGTGAAGCTATTGAACACCCATGGGTCACAAAAGCCATTGCCAATGCTCAAAAGAAAGTTGAAAGTCGCAACTTTGATATTCGTAAACAACTTCTTGAATATGATGATGTCGCCAACGATCAACGTAAAGTAATTTACCGAGAACGAAACGGCTTACTTGATAATACCGATATAAAAGATACCATTGATTCAATTCGAGGTGATGTATTTAACACTCTAATTGACCAATACATTCCACCACAATCAATTGAAGATATGTGGAATATACCAGGTCTTGAAACTGCACTAAAAACAGACTTTGATTTGGATTTACCGGTCGCAAAATGGCTAGATGAAGAGCAAAATCTGCACGAAGAAACATTGCGTGAACGAATCTTACAAATTGCTCAAGACAAATATTTAGAAAAAGAAAATATGGCTGGAGCTGAAGCATTTAGACATTTCGAGAAAAGTGTTATGTTACAAACACTTGATACGCTTTGGAAAGAACATTTAGCAGCTATGGATTATTTACGCCAAGGTATTCATTTGCGCGGCTATGCACAAAAAGATCCAAAACAGGAATATAAACGAGAATCGTTTAATATGTTTGCTAACATGCTAGAATCATTAAAATATGATGTTATTGGTATTTTGAGTCGCGTACAAATTCGCTCACAAGAAGAAGTTGACGAAGCTGAACGCCAACGCCTAGCAGAAATGGAAAAACTAATGGCTAAACAACAAGCTAACCATGATTCGGTAGCGAGTATAAATGGCGAAAATGAAGAACTATCAGCAGGCACTTCTTCGCAACCAATAGTACGAACTCAAGCCAAAGTTGGTCGTAATGATCCATGCCCTTGTGGTTCAGGTAAAAAATATAAACATTGCCATGGTGCTGTTCAGTAAAGAAAAAATTTAGTATCATCAAATAAAGTTGATAATTAAATCGTCGATTAGGATCGACAATAGGTTGAAAGGGAAAGTTACAACTTTCCCTAATTTTACTCATAGGCAAATAGAATTATGAACAAACATATTGAAATTGCTGTAGGTATTATTCGTTCACAAAATTGTCAAATATTTATCACCCAACGCGGTGAAGACTCTCATCTTGCTGGTTTTTGGGAATTTCCTGGTGGAAAAATCGAGATCGGAGAAACGCCATATCAAACCTTACAACGAGAAATTGCTGAAGAAGTTGACATCCATATCCACCAAGCTCAATTTTTAGATATCTTTAAACACAGTTATGATGATCGCGATATCACAATTCATGCGTATTTAGTTGAAGAATGGGATGGAGTCCCTTTTGCTAAAGAAGGCCAACCAAGTCGTTGGATTGACCAAGAAGATCTGAATGCCGACGAATTCCCTGACGCCAATCGACCGATCATCGAAATGCTTAAAAACTTAGATAAACAAATATAACTTAGTTATTACAATTTAGCTTGTTCGCAAGTTTAGTTTAGTTTAGTTTAGTTTAGTTTATTTTATTTAACTTAAATTAGTTTCTTGTATGATTTTAGAGCTATTATATTTAGTTCATAAAACAGCTGTACGCTGTTTCCCCGCGCCGAGAATAACACAATGCTAAAGCAAAAATTTACTATCACAAAGCTTTGATCTTATTTTAACTAATAATCCATTTAGCAATGGCTAAATACATACCCAATAAACTCGGATTTAGGTCTATTTGCTGTAATAACAAAACGAATAATCAGAAGGGGTTGCATATAAAAAAACCTGCCATAAGCAGGTTTTATAAATTCAGAAATTGGCTCCTCCAACAGGACTTGAACCTGTGACATACGGATTAACAGTCCGCCGTTCTACCGACTGAACTATGGAGGAACACTTAACGGGATGAATATTAACTATATATAACGCTAATGTCAATCTCTAAAACAGCAAATAGAATTAACTGCTCAGCTTGTAATCAAATTAATCTGTAGATATGCTAAGATAATTAAATATATTATTAACAGGTAAAATAGCATTTATGAAAAAAAATATTTGTATTTTTTGCGGAGCAAACGAAGGAAGCCAATTAGAATATCGTACACAAGCAGAACAATTAGGCAAAACTTTAGCAGAACAAAATCGACGGCTAATTTATGGTGGTGGTAATAAAGGTTTAATGGGGATTATTGCTAATACAGTACTTGCGCACGGCGGTGAGGTGATTGGTATTATTCCTGAACGTTTAGTCAAAGCCGAAACTGCACACCACGGTATTACGCGCTTAGAGGTGGTGGATAATATGCATCAACGTAAAGCAAGACTGTCTGAGCTTGCTGATGGTTTTGTTGCAATGCCCGGCGGAACAGGTACGCTAGAGGAAGTTTTTGAAGTTTGGACAGCAATGCAAATAGGTTATCATGAAAAGCCCGTTGCATTATTTAATGTGTTAGAATTTTGGCAACCAATGCTTAATTTTTTGCAACATGCAGTTAATGAAGGTTTTGTTCGAGATAGTTTTTATAAAACATTAATTGTTTCGGAAGATCATCGAACTATACTACAACAAATGGATCATTTTATCCCTAAAGATTTACAGCGCTGGGTAAAAAAATAGCTTAAATGTCATATTATATAAAAACGCCATCACTGATGGCGCTTTTATTTATATGTTTAAAATTACGCAGCAGTTACAGCTTCTGACTCTGGTTGTTTAATAAATGCATATGCTACACCAGCAATAACGGCACCAACAACAATAGACAATAAGTAGCCAACTACTGGTTTAACAACGCCTGGAATTGCTAAAGCAAATAAACCACCATGCGGCGTCATTAATGTTGAACCGAAGGCTAACGCCATACCACCAGTAATAGCACCACCAACAATACAACATGGGATAACACGTAATGGATCGCGCGCAGCAAATGGAATTGCTCCTTCTGAAATAAAGCATAAGCCTAATACCAATGAAGCCTTACCACTTTCTTGTTCAGTTTTAGCAAATTTTTTGCGCGCAATCAATGTCGCAATTCCCATTGCTAAAGGTGGAACCATGCCCCCAGCCATAACCGCTGCCATTGGAGCATAAACTTGCGCTGAAATTAAACCTGTACCAAATGCATAGGCAACCTTATTTATTGGTCCACCCATATCAGTACACATCATGCCACCTAATATAGCGCCCAATATAACGGCATTGGCTGTACCCATTGAATTTAACCATACTGTTACAACGTTCATTAACCACGCAATAGGCGTACCAACAATAAATTGCATCACAAGACCGGTAATAAGCGTTGCAAATAGTGGTACGATTAATATTGGTTTCAATGCCTCTAGACTTTTTGGTAATGGTAAATATTTAGTGATTAATAGTGCTAGATAACCTGCAAAATAACCAATAATAATTCCACCTAAAAAGCCAGCGCCCGTCGAAACTGCTAGTAAACCGCCAACAAGTCCTGGTGCAAGACCGGGTCTGTCAGCAATGGAATAAGCAATATAACCTGAAAGCAGTGGCACCATAAGTGAGAAAGCAAGACCACCGATTTCGGCTAAATGCGATTCTCCAATTAATTTTTGTACTCCATCAACCATTTCAAATGAACCAAAAGCGAATGAAAGCGCAATAATCAAACCACCTGCAACCACCATTGGTAACATATAAGATACACCTGTTAGAAGGTGCTGATAAATACCTTTTTTCTCGTTGCTTGATTTAGCGGTTGAAGTATTTGATGACGGTTGATATACGGTTGCCTCTTCAAATGCTTTATCAAATTCTTGTGCTGTTTTTTTCAGAGCTGGACCTGTTTTGGTGCGATAAAGTTTTTTACCTGCAAATTTACTCAAATCAACATCAATATCACAAGCCGCAATTACAACATCGGCTGAAGCCACTTCTTCTGGTGTTAATTCATTACCGACACCAACTGAGCCACGTGTTTCAACCTTACACCACCATCCACGTTTTTTGGCTTCCTCTTCAATCGCTTCTGCTGCCATAAAGGTGTGAGCAACACCTGTTGGACATGCGGTTACCGCAACAATACGTTTTACACTGGTATTATTGCTTGGTGAAGACATAGCTTCGGCTGTTTGTTGATAAACACTCGCTTTACTTTGCGCATCTGTTAAAATCTGTTTTGGGTTAGCAAAAATTTGATTTAAATCATCAACGGCATAAACCTTTTTACCAACAACTGCTTTATCACTGATAGTTCCAGAGCCTACAGCAACTATAACATCAGCTGATGTTACATTATCAACCAGATTTAGATTTAATTCGTTTGCGGCTAAAGCTAATTCCGCTTTAGCCAAACGTCCATTTACTGGGCCTGTATTACTACCTTCAATAATATATATATTCATGAATACTCCTATTCAGAAATTATTTCAATTTTTTCTAGCATATTATTTACAGCTTGGCAATCAGATATACCAACACCAGCTTGCCCAACTGATAAAGCTGCAACACTTGATGCAAAGACTAAAGTATCTTTAATTGAACGATTAGTCATTAAGCCATACATCAACCCGGCGACCATTGAATCACCGGCACCAACAGTACTAACTACATGACATTTTGGTGGTTTTGCAAGCCATGCTTCATTTTTAGTTACCCACAAAGCGCCTTTACTTCCTAACGAGATCACTACATTTTCAATGCCGTCGTTAACTAACTCCATAGCAGCTGCTTTAACATCTTCTAATGTTGGTAATTTGCGACCTACCCACATTTCTAGCTCTTTGTCATTGGGTTTAATTAACCATGGTTTTGCTTTTAATCCTGCAACTAATGCATCTCGGCTACTATCAAATACGATCTTTGGACAAATCGCTTTAACTTGTTCCATCCACTTAGTAAATTTATCAAGTGAGACTCCAGCAGGTAAACTACCGCTGATAGCCACCATGTCAATATCTTTTAACCATTCAAGAGAATTTGTAACAAAACATTGCCAATCTTGCTCGCTAATCGTGAAGCCAGAAAAATTAAGGTCAGTCACTTCACTATTTTCCTCGGTTAATTTAACATTAATGCGAGTACGACCTTCAATTGTTTCAAATTTATCAATCACATTTAATGATTTGAATAATAAGTTAAAACCATCACGATTTTCTTTACCTAAAAAACCGCCAATAGTTAATTGAACATCTAAATCCGACAAAACTTTAGCAACGTTGATACCTTTGCCAGCAGCAAGTAATGCATTGGTTTGGACTAAATTAACATCACCAAGCTCAACTTTGGGACAAAACCCCAAAAGATCATAAGCTGGGTTTAAAGTTATTGTTGCGACACGATAAGTCATTATTCAGTCCCCTCACCTAAACCATCCCCAATTGCTTTACCAATAGCATCAAGCGCCTGAGTAGCATCTTCACCTACTGCAGTAAATCGTAATCGACTACCTTTTTTAGCGCCTAGCGCAACAATTTTCATTAAACTCGTTGCACTTACTGGCTCACCTTTACCATCTAAATTAGCGACAGTAACCTTACAATTAAACTCTTTAACTAATTTTACTAGTACTGATGATGGGCGTGTATGTAAGCCATTTTCGTTTGGAATAATAAATTCACGACTTAATGATTCATTATTCGATTCAGCCACAGTCGACTCATTTGAAGATGTCGATTGGATTTCTGATTTATTAGATTCTATTGTCGCAGAACCAGATAAAAGAAGGCTGATAAGATCACCTGTATTTGCTGATAATAGTAATTGTAATTTTTGGTTAAAAACTAAAGTTGCAATATTATTTACAATATCAGAAATAGAATCATCAACTGCTGATATGGTGATGAGTAACTTAACAGGCTTACCATCTTCATTAATATTACTGATGGTGCGACTAATCGCCATAGCATTTTTTAAATTACCTTGTTTGCTATCATTTAACCAAACTCCATCACCTAAATATGTAGGTTTATTGTCCAACACATCGGCAATAAAACTTGAATTTACAGCATTTTGCTGTTTTAGACGTGATGCATTTAATGCTTGTAAAGTTGCTAAACTATCAGCAGGAATATCCAATAATAATGCAGATTCATTTATAGAAAATTGGCTATCTTCAGAACTTGTTTTACCAGTTAAAATAGCAATTGCTTCGTCGGCTGACTGAATTTTTTTAATTCGCTCCTCTACCCCTTCAGCTCCAAGTACGTGAGTTAGTTGACGGAGTAATTCTAAATGCTCATCAGAGCTTGCTGCAATACCAATTGCAAGATAGGCCTTTTCACCATCATCCCCCCATTGAACACCATTAGGAAAACAAAATACTTGTACCCCTGTTTTTTTGACTAAATGGCGAGTTTTAGTAGTTCCATGGGGAATAGCAAGGCCTATACCCAGATATGTGGCTGCTTGTGCTTCTCGTTCTAGCATTCCATCGACATAACCATCTTCAACAAATCCTGCATTGGTTAATGCCGTAGCAATTTTTTTTATCGCTTCAGTTTTATTGGTAGCTTGTTCATTTAAATGAATATTTTCTTTAACTAAATGAAACATATAATAAATACCTCTGGGTTAATAATGTTGGGTCGACTAAAATGACTTAGAAAATACAAATCCTTTAATCAATTGAATCGTTTCAGCAATAATGAATAAATAAACATTAATTATCAAATAAATTATGTCTATTAATAAGTAATTTGTGATCTGGATCTTATTTTTTAATTTGAACTGTTTTAAAATTAACATATTTTTTATGCCTATTAATACCTTAACGGCTTAAGCTACCTCGATAGATCAATCGTCTTGGAATTATTGTTGTGCCCGATTGGTAATTATTGTTATGTAGATAGTTTAAAAACAGTTTTATTGTTACATCGGCAACTTCTTTATGATCTTGTGAAAGTGATATAACTTTACATGGTAAAAAATCTAACAATTCATTATCTCCAAAGGTAGCAATAGTTAAACTCTCGGGTAAGTGCCCAAATTTTCTTAAAATTGCATCAATGCTCCCCTGTAATAAAGAAAAAGAGGTAGTAAATATGCCATTAGGCAATTCATGACTTTCTAGCCATTGACTAAAGGCTAAATCAGCATCTCGTCGACTATAGTTATTTGCATATAAAAAATCAACTTTATTACAATTGTCAAGTTTGATATCTTTAAAACCATCTAAACGAAGTTGACTAACAGATAAGTTTGGTAAGGCTCCTATATAAACCACTGAATCTTGTACAAAGTTATTAAATGCTTGAGCAAGTGATTTAGAATCTTGTTTATCTGCACCTACAATATTTCTAAATTTAGAGATGGATAATATTCGATCAAGTGCAAATAATGGAATCTTTTCGTTTTGCCATTCATCATAAAAAAAATAATCTTGAGCAGAAACAAACGAAGAAGAAACAATTAAGGCATCTACGCGACGCTGCTGAAGGTGTTTGACACACTCTCTTTCGACTTGTGGATTATCTTCGGAACATGCAATTAGTAATTGATATCCTTCCTTTCTTACCAATTGTTCTAAATAATTAGCTATGCGAGTGTAACTGTTGTTTTCTAAATCAGGAATAATAATGCCTATAGTCCGGGTTTTACCTGCTCTAAGCCCCGCTGCTACCGCATTGGGTTGGTAATTATGTTTTTTCACCACCAACATAACTTTTTCGACTGTTTTATCACTAACGCGGTACTTTTTGGCTTTTCCATTGATCACATAACTGGCCGTCGTCCTTGATACACCAGCTAAAAGTGCTATTTCCTGTAATTTCATTATAATTATCTCAACAAAAATATTGCCAATTATTTAACATGGTTAGAAATAAATAGTAAACAATAATTTTTATTTACTTAATTAAACAATTGTAACTTTTTACTATTAAGATTAATTAATTTCCATTGTATTTGTTAATAGTAAATAGCAATATTTTGATTGTGAATATTTTCAATTTTGACCGGTGTATCAAATATATCTTCTAAAATATTGGCTTTCATAATCTGTTGTGAATTGCCTTGGTATATTAATTCACCATTTTTCATCGCTAAGATGTAATCTGAATATACGGATGCAAAGTTGATATCATGAATAACAATCACAATGGTTTTACCCAGCTCATCGGCTGCGCGACGCAATTGTTTCATCATGGCAACAGCATGTTTCATATCAAGATTATTGAGTGGTTCATCAAGTAATACATATTCAGTATCTTGACATAACACCATAGCAACATAAGCTCGTTGCCGTTGACCACCAGATAATTCATCTAAAAAGCGGTCTTTATATTCAGTAAGATCTAAAAAATCGAGCGCTCGATAAATATGGTTATAATCATCAGCATTTAAACGCCCTTTGGTATAAGGATAACGCCCAAATCCAACTAGTTCAAAAACAGACAATCTACTGGTAAAACGGTTTTCTTGTCTCAATACTGATAAATAAGTGGCAAGTTTATCACTTGGCGTATTAACAACATCCATATTTTGAATTTTAACTTGTCCTTCATCAGCTAATAGAAGACGACTTATAATTGATAATAGCGTCGATTTTCCCGCCCCATTTGGACCAATAATAGCAGTAATTCCACCTTGTGAAATCGTCGCGTTGACATTTTTTAATACAGATACTGTTTGATAGTTTTTACTAACATTATCAATTTTTATCACTTTGGAACCTTTTTTAATAATAAGAAGATAAACAAAGAACCACCAATGAATTCAATGACAATGGATAATGCACCAACCATATTTAATACTCGCTCTAAGAACATTTGTCCACCGACCAGAAAAATAACACCTAACAAAAAAGCAGTAGGTAGCAAAAAACGATGTTGGCTTGATCCACTAATACTATAAGCTAAATTAGTAATTAAAAGCCCTAAAAAAGTGAATGGACCGACTAATGCCGTTGACACTGACACTAAAACTGAAACTAGCAATAATATAATAGTGACACTTTTTTGATAATCGATACCCAAATTGATTGCATTATCCCGACCCAACGCAAGTACATCAAATTTAAATCGCATTTGCCATAAAAATAGACCAACAATAGCTACTATTACTAACGAAAAGATAATCAATACAGGCTCTGCTCGCGTAAATGTAGCAAAAATACGACTTTGAAGCACAGCAAATTCAGACGGGGTCATTAAGCGTTGCAATAGATTAGAAAAACTACGGAATAATGTGCCTAAAATAATTCCTATTAATAATACCAAATGTAAATTTTTCTTGAATCTAGTAAACAAACCTCGATATAAAAATAAAGAGAATAAAATTAATAAAAGTGATTCGAATACAAATTTACCAATAATACCAATATAAGGAATACCTTGTGAATCAATACAAAAGATTACAACAGTTTGAATAAGTACAAATAGTGATTCGAATCCCATAATAGAAGGTGTTAATATTCGATTGTTGGTAACTGTTTGAAAAAGCAGTGTTGATGTCGCAGCCGAAAAAGCGACTAAAATCATAGTTAGCATTACCCACGTTCGATGCTTCAAAATATAGCTAATATTACCTTTAAGGTTGAAGGTCATAAAACATGTTATGCATATTAAAGCAATAATTAACAATAAAAGAACTCTTTTTTGACACAAAATATGGCGTTTTTGATTAACTAACATGACGTTTTCGACTCAACAATATTAAAAAAATAATAGCGCCAACTACGCCAAGAATAACACTCACGGGGATCTCAAAAGGATAGCGAATTACACGCCCAATAATATCGCAAATTAAAACTAATCCACTACCAAACAAACAGATCCATGGAATGGTTTTACGAACATTGTCCCCAAATAATAAACTAACAATATTTGGTACAATCAATCCTAAAAATGGTAAAACTCCAACAACTACAACGACAATACCACCAATTAATGCAATAACAATAAGTCCTGTTAACATAACACGACCATAGTTAAGCCCTACATTAATAGAAAAATCACGCCCCAAGCCAACTACAGTAAACTGATCCGCACACCAACAAGCAAGTAATGTCAAACCACCCACCAACCATAATAATTCGTAACGACCTTTTAAAATAGCTGAAAAATCACCTGATTCCCAACCACCAAGTGATTGTAATAAATCAAAATACATGGCAAAAAATGTAGTAATAGCGCTAATAACTGCACCTAACATAATGCCAATAAGAGGTACCATTATTGCTGACTTTAAAATAATCTTTCGAGAAATCGCCATAAATATCATTGTGCCAATCATAGCAAATAGGCTAGCAACAACCATTTTAGTCATGACACTAGCGCCAGGAGCTAAAACCATCATAACTAATAAGCCAAGACTAGCCGATTGAGTAGTGCCAACTAAAGAAGGTTCAACAAATCGATTTTGTGTTAATAATTGCATAATCAAACCTGCAACACTCATGGCGCTACCTGCTAACAATAAGGCAACAGTTCGAGGAATACGGCTTACAAAAAAAATCTCACGCATATTGCTATCTGACCATAAATCAAATAGTGTCACATGCCCTGCACCAATAAATAAACTTATTGCAGTCATGATCAATAAAATGAACATACCTGCAATAAAATAAAATGATTTAATCATGCTTTACATTAATGCGCTGGTTCACTTTGCAAAGCGACACCTATTTGATCCATCAAACGGCTATAGGTTTGAATACCGCCAGCAATATACATGGAAGAAGAATCTAAATAAACAATATGGTTTTGTTGCCATGCAGCAGTTTTTCGGATCAATTCGTTGTCAAGTACTTGTTGTGCAGACTGAGCTTCTTTATTACCAATTGCATTATCTCTATCTAACACAAATATCCACTGCGGATTAACACTCAAAATAAATTCAGAGGTAACAGCATTACCATGACGACCAGCTTCTTGGAAAGTAGTTGCTGGCTGAAAACCGAGCACATCAAACACAAAACCAAAACGAGATTTTGAGCCATAAGCCGACATTTTACCGCCATTAATCATAATCACTAGTGCTGTGCCAGCAGTAGTTGTCTTGGTTTTCAATTGTTCGATTTTTTGATTAAAATCGGCAATAAGTTTCTTAGCTTCATTTTGTTTATTGAAGATTGAGCCTAATTGTTCTGTTCTTTGAGTTAAACTACTTAAAAAATTATTTGGGTCAATATCTAAAGAAATCGTCGGAGCAATATCATTCAATTTTTTATAAGCATCAGTAGCGCGACCTCCAGCAACAATAACATCTGGTTGAATTGAACTTAAAACTTCATAATTTGGTTCAAATAAAGTGCCCACATTAGTGTAGTCTTTGCGTCCATATTTAGATAAGAAAGTTGGATAATGTACATCTGATTGAGGCACTGCTGTCACAGGAATATTTAATGCGTCCATGATATCAAGTGTTGCAGTATTAAAAACAACAACTTTTTTAGGATTTTCAGGCACATCGGTTTTACCTTGAGCATGTTCAATGGTAAGCGTATTTGCAGAGGTTTGCTGTTCTTTTTTATTGTCACATCCAACCAAAACAAGCAAAACAGCAAGCAAAACTAAAAATTTCACTTTGATATATGAATACATTGTAACTCCTAATTATCAACCAAATAAAAAACAAAAAACGATAATTATAATAATTATCATTTACATTAAGATTGTAACCAAAAAATTTGCTCTATTCAATGCACTTTAACTATTTAAAAATTTAATATGTGATAAAAGATAGATTAAATAGCACTCAAATGAATGGATTAAAAAGCTATCGATTTGTTCGATAGCATAATTAATATTGGTGATTAAGGGTGTTTAGTGGGATCAAGCGATAAATCTTTAAGTTTTCTAGTTAATGTATTTCGCCCCCAGCCTAACAGATGAGAAGCATCTTGTTTGTGACCTCGAGTAAAATTAAGTGCACTTCTTAGTAAGATTCGTTCAACATCATTTATTGCTTCAGTCAAAATTCCTGTTTTACCATCTATTAGAGCTTGTTTTGCCCATTGTTCCAGCAATACTTTCCAATCAACTTCTTGTTGAGAAAAGTGGCTTGTAGGCAATGTGGTATTTTCATTTGTAACCACTGTTTTAACTGTCGATAATTGCAACAATTCTGGAGGCAAGTCCTGAACTAAAACCTCTTTATTTGAAGACATCACCGTAACCCAGCGACAAATATTTTCAAGTTGACGAACATTACCTGGCCAATTAAAGCGACATAAAACATTTAAAGCTTCCGAACTGAATACTTTACTTTCTACCCCCAATTCTTTGGCGGTTGTATGTAAAAAATGTTCTGATAGTTTTGGTATATCTTCAATTCGATCGCGTAGCGGTGGTAATAAGATACGAATTACATTTAGACGATGAAAAAGATCTTCTCTAAATTTACCCTCACGAACCCTAGCTTGTAAATCTTGATGAGTAGCTGCAATAATACGGACATCTACTTTGACAGGTGAATAACCGCCAATACGATAAAATTGCCCATCAGCAAGCACCCTTAATAATCTAGTTTGAACATCAAGTGGCATATCACCAATTTCATCTAGAAATAATGTTCCACCATTCGCTTGTTCAAACCTCCCGTGCCTAATTTGAGCCGCTCCAGTAAACGCCCCTTTTTCATGTCCAAAAAGTTCTGACTCAATAAGATCTTTAGGTATGGCTGCCATATTTAGCGCAATAAAAGGGGATTGTGAGCGTGGGCTATGGATATGTAATGCTTTTGCAACTAATTCTTTCCCCGTTCCTGATTCACCATTAATTAATACACTAATTGATGATTTGGAAAGCCTACCAATAATACGAAAAACTTCCTGCATTGAAGGTGCTTCACCAATAATACCTGTCGAGGCTTTACTTGTTGTATTATTATTGGTTTTATTACTTTGGGTTTGTGAAATCGCACGTTCAACCAATTGAATAACTTCATCCACATCAAAAGGTTTAGGAATATAATCATAAGCACCTTTTTGATAGGCATTTACTGCTGCATCTAGATCGGAATGAGCAGTCATAATAATAACTGGCAAATTCGGCATTTGCTCTTTAATATGATGAAGCAATGTCAAACCATCAAGTCCTGGCATTTTAATATCAGAAATTAGTACAGCTGGTTTTTGTACATATGTATCTAATGCATCAATAACTTGTTGACCACTCTCAAAGCTAACACAGTTAAAATGAGCATTAGTTAATGCTTTTTCTAATACCCATCGAATAGAGCTATCATCATCAACAATCCAAACATTCATTTTCATTTACCTCACTGCCTAATTGGCAAATAGACAGAAAATTGAGTATGCCCAGGCCAACTATTAAATTCAATTTTACCATGATGTTGATCAACAATATTATTTGCAATCGAAAGTCCAATACCTGTACCTCCTTCATGCCCGCTCACCATAGGATAAAACAAAGTATCTTGTATATGAACAGGCACACCTGGTCCAGTATCTTCAATATCAATACGAGCGCACAAACGGTAGCGCTGTCCATGTAAAGTAATCTGAAAAGCAGTTCTTGTCCTGATAATAATTGTGCCAGTATTGGATCCGATAGCCTGTAAAGCATTGCGAACAATATTTAAAATTACCTGCTCTATTTGTTCGGAGTCATGAATAAAATCAGGTAAGCTTGGATCATAATCACGCAGAATTTTAATATTGATTGGTTTTTCCAAACACAGCAAAGCATAGATACGTTCTATTGCTTGATGAATACTTTGTTCTTTTTGTTGTAATCTCTGCTGTGGGCCTAATAACCTATCTACCAGATTTCTTAACCTATCTGCTTGTTCAATAATAATTTTTGTGTAATCTTGCAATTCATTTTTAGGTAGTTCACGTGATAATAATTGAGCGGCGCCTCGAAGCCCTCCGAGAGGATTTTTAATTTCATGAGCTAGTCCACGAACTAATTCACGAGCTGCACTCTGTTGCGCTTGTTGCAATTGTTCTTGGCTAAGGCGTTTATGGCTATTTAATGGCGTCATTTCAATTAAAATCTGTCCATTACCTAATAGTTGAGCTGTCAACGTTAAAATATGTAATTCATTATTAATAACTAAATTGACTTCATTATCTGTAAAACCCTGATTTTGCTCTAATGTACTGAGCATTAAATTTATATCCAAAGAAAAGTATCCCAGCAAATCAGGAAGATAACTTTCTAATAATTTTTTTGAACTTTGTGCTAATAATTGCTGTGCAGCAATATTGGCATACAGAATATTAAGCTTAGTATCAAGTAATAAAATACTTGTAATCATAGAATCGAGAACAAGATTAGCATCAGATTCATTATCAAATGTCATCGTTGGTTTTCCGTCCTGATTAGAAACCACCGCAAATTAACGGTGGTTTGATAGGTTAAATTACTATATAGCTTATAGACTATAGTACATTTCAAACTCAACTGGGTGAGGTGTCATACGGACACGATCAACATCTTGACGTTTTAAATCAATGTATGCATCAATAGCATCGTTAGTAAATACGTTACCACGTGTTAAGAATTCACGATCTGCATCTAATGCATTAAGTGCTTCTTCAAGTGAACCCGCAACCTGAGGAATTAATTTAGACTCTTCTGGTGGTAAGTCATATAAGTTTTTATCCATTGCATCACCAGGGTGAATTTTATTGATAATACCATCCAAACCAGCCATTAACTGTGCGGCAAAAGATAAGTATGGATTACCTGCTGGATCTGGGAAACGAACTTCAATACGGCGAGCTTTAGGGCTAGTCACAACTGGAATACGGATTGATGCAGAACGGTTACGAGCCGAGTAAGCAAGCATAACTGGTGCTTCATATCCCGGAACTAGACGTTTATAAGAGTTAGTTGCAGGGTTCGTAAAAGCATTAATTGCTTTCGCATGTTTAATAATACCGCCAATATAGAATAATGCCATTTCAGAAAGACCCGCATATTTATCACCAGCAAATAAATTTACACCATCTTTTGCCAATGATTGGTGACAGTGCATACCAGAACCATTATCACCAAATATTGGTTTAGGCATAAAGGTCGCAGTTTTACCATATGCATGTGCCACATTTTGTACAACATATTTATAAATTTGTACTTCATCAGCTTTTTTAGTTAACGTATTAAAACGACAGGCAATTTCATTTTGACCTGCTGTTGCAACTTCATGATGATGCGCCTCAATCACTAAGCCAAGTTGCTCCATAATTGAGCACATTTCAGAACGGATATCTTGTGATGAATCAACCGGAGGAAGTGGGAAATAACCACCTTTTACACCTGGACGATGGCCTTTATTGCCTTCTTCATATTTAGTACCTGAGTTCCAGGCCGCTTCAATATCATCAATATGTACAAAGCTACCTGACATTGGCGAACCGAAACGAACATCATCAAATAAGAAAAATTCTGGTTCAGGGCCGAAAATAACAGTATCAGCAATACCTGATGATTTTAAAAATTCTTCGGCACGTTTAGCAATTGAACGTGGGTCACGATCATATCCTTGTAATGTTGCAGGCTCTAAAACATCACAACGGAGATTTAATGTCACATCTTCAAAAAAAGGATCGATAACAGCACTTGATGTATCTGGCATTAGCACCATATCTGATTCATTAATACCTTTCCAACCTGCAATTGATGAACCGTCAAACATCTTACCATCTTCAAAAAAGCTATCATCAATTTGACTAACAGGAATTGTAACGTGTTGCTCCTTACCTTTTGTATCGGTAAAACGTAAATCAACAAACTTAACATCATTTTCTTTAATTTGTGTTAAAACTTTTAGTATAGACATGTATCTTCTCCATTGAGGACAAATAATAATTATTCAGTTTTTAAGGTATTCTTACCAAATTGCTATAACGTATGCAAATATAATGCCAATTTTTTAACTCTATTTTTGGTGGCTTTATAAGTAGCTATAGTAACATAAATATTACAGTTGCACTAAAATAATGCAATAAGCACCAGAATAATGCACCAAAATAGTCATATAAAAAATTAAACCCAATTTTTATGCTCTATATATCTTCTCGCAGTGCTTCAATGCTCAAATGAAAAGTTATTTTATTCCAGTCATGCTCAATCGTTTCTTCTGAACTAAACACCACGTGATACAGCATATTATCTTTAGGATTTACAAAAGATGTAGAAGGATAAACATCCGTACCCCAATAACAGCAAATTAATTTAAGTTCACCTATTCCCATGGTGTTAGCTAAATACTGATGTGCTTGTTTTGCATATTTACCCTCAATTTTATAAATAACTTTAAGAGGTTTTCATTGTTCTTTATCATTTTGTATACAATCATTATATTTAAAGAAATCGGGCGCATCTGCATCAAATTCACGCAAAAAATCACGACAAATTAAATCGGGATCATAGTCATAATGCGGGAAATATTCTGAATGTTTGATTTTTACGTTACGAAGTTTTGTTCTCTTTAACTCAGAAATTTGTTTATTAAAATATGTTCAGCATAAGCTTGATGATAATCACCATTTTCTAAATAATAATTAGCTAATAAAGGTTCGTCTTCAATAGTTTGAGAATTAAATTTATTAAATTCAGAAGAATCATCAGCAAACGCCGGAGAAATAATGGAAAATACAACACAAACCCAAAAGATAAATTGTTTCAATCTCATTAACCTATCCCTTAAAATTAAATAAATATTTTTTATAAAATAGCAAGATTTTCTTATTGGTGCTGTATTTCAGTGCATAATATCGTTATAATCTCACCTTATATTGAAATGACTAGGTAATCATACAAATATGGACTTTATAACACTCGAAATTCTACCTTTTGTAAAAAATCATTTTTTACTGTCCCTAGGTTGGATTGTGCTGTTTATTGCAATCATTGTACTAACCATTAAAGGAAAACTATCTAAAGTTAAAGTTATCAATAATGCTCAGGCAATCCATATGGTAAATAAACAAGATGCAGTTATTATTGATATTCGCTCTGCTGATAGCTTCAAAAAAGGGCATATAACAGATTCTCATAACATTTTGCCTATCGACATTAAAAATGCAAGTGCAAAAACAATTGAAAAGTTTAAAGAAAATATCATTATTTTAATTGATGAGAATGGTTTATCATCAACAGGTATAGGTGAAATACTTGTCAAACAAGGTTTTTCAAATGTCTTTGTATTAAAAGATGGTATTGCTGGATGGAACGGCGAGAATTTACCATTAGTTAGAAAATAATATTATAAAAAATAAGGTTTTATCATGACAGAACAAAACAATACACAACAACCAGAAACACAGTTTGCTATTCAACGTATTTATACTAAAGATGTTTCATTTGAAACTAATAATGTTCCAGAAATTTTTACTAAACAATGGCAACCAGAACTGAATCTTGAATTAAATTCATCTTCGCAAGTTTTAAGTGAAAATGTATATGAAGTTGCACTTCGTGTGACTGTAACAGTAAAACAACAAAACGAAGTTGTGTATATCTGTGAAGTTACTCAAGCGGGTATTTTCTCACTTGTCGGATTTGACGAAGGCCAAATTCAACATTGTGTTGGTGCTTATTGTCCAAATATTTTGTTCCCCTATGCTCGTGAAGTAATTTCAAGTTTAGTGAATAAAGGTACATTCCCACAAGTGAATTTAGAACCAGTAAATTTTGAAGCACTATTTATGAACTATATTCAGCAACAACAAGCTGAAGCTGAATCAAAAGAAACACTACAATAGTCATTGTATTACAATTAACTGATAATAAATTTATTAGATTATTATGAAAAAAGATGCTGCAGTAACAGTAATTGGCGCTGGATCTTATGGGACCTCTTTAGCTATTTTGCTGGCAAGAAATGGTCACTCAACTTTATTATGGGGGCACAATCCTGATAAAATGACCATTTTGCAGCATGATAGGCAAAACAAACAGTTTCTACCGAATATTCCTTTCCCAAATCTGTTACAAATTGAAACTGATTTAAAAACGGCAGTTTTAGCTGCGCCAATTTTACTTATTGTGGTGCCAAGTCATGCTTTTGCAAGTATTTTGACTCAAATCAAACCTTTTTTACGCCAAGATACAAAAATTGTCTGGGCTACAAAAGGACTTGAAGTTAATACTGGCCGATTATTACAAGATGTTGCAGAGGAGATTTTGGGCAATAAGATTCCATTAGCGGTCATTTCTGGTCCTACTTTTGCTAAAGAAGTCGCATCTGGATTACCAACAGCAGTAACTGTAGCATCAACTAATGAGCATTTTTTAAATCAACTGCAAACTTTGTTTCATTGTAGCAAAAGCTTCCGAGTCTATAGCAGCAAAGATTTTATTGGAGTGCAACTTGGTGGTGCAATCAAAAATGTTATCGCTATTGGTGCTGGATTATCTGATGGTCTTGGCTTTGGAGCCAATGCCAGAACAGCATTAATTACACGTGGACTTGCTGAAATGATGCGTTTAGGTGCAGTATTAGGGGCAGATCCAGCAACCTTTATGGGAATGGCTGGATTAGGTGATTTGGTTTTAACCTGTACCGATGATCAATCCCGTAATCGTCGTTTTGGAATGTTACTTGGCCAAAATAAATCCATTCAAGAAGCTCAAGATGCTATTGGCCAAGTTGTTGAAGGTCGCAACAATACAAAAGAAGTCTGGTTATTAGCTCAAAAATATCATGTAGATATGCCTATCACTGAACAAATTTATCAAGTTATTTATGAAAATAAAGATCCAAAACAAGCCGCAGTGGCATTACTTAGGCGTTCACAAAAAGAAGAACTAAAAAGCTAATTTTTATACTCAAACACCTAGTTACCTGAAACTTTTTGACACAAAATTATACTAACTTGATATCTAAGTATTATAAAAACGTACCAATTCCTTTTTCTTTTGCTTTAAGATAAATATCGTAGCCAATATACACGTCTAATACAGCTGTACCAACAGTTTTAAACAGCGTGACTTGCTGATCATTTAGACGGCATTGGGTTGGATCTATCACTAAATCTCCTAACTCTAAAAAATCATCTTCTGATACCAATTTTTGTTTAATTGGATCAATAATATCACCTGCTTCAGCAAATACGCCTTCTTTAGTATCAACTACCCGAATATTAGCCTTTTCAACTACACATTCAGGAATTTCATGCATTTCTGGCGTATAAGCACCCACTCCATTAACGTGCGTGCCAGGTTTTACTTTTTCGCCATTAAATGTCACAACTTTTGAGGTTGTAACCGAAGTAATAATATCAGCTTGACTAATGTCATCATCCAAATTTTTTGAAAAATAAAGGTTAGTAGAAAAATGAGCAAAACGATATTTCATCTCTTCTGTAAATTGTTCCGCTTTTTGTGTATCAATATCAAAAATAGCGACATCAGTAAGTGAACGAACAGTTAACATTGCCTCTAATTGAGATACAGCTTGCCCACCAGTACCTATCAACACTGCTCGACTAGCATTTTTACGCGCCAGCAAATCGGTTGCTGCACCTTGAACGGCTCCTGTACGAAGCTGAGTGACAAAAGTGCCATCTAACATAGCACAGACTTCACCTGTTTGCGGATCTAACATTAAAACTTGAGCTGGTACTGATGGTTTACCCAATTTAGGATTGTCAGGAAATACCGAAACAATTTTTATACCCACAATATCGCTACCTTTAATATGTGCGGGCATAAACAAGGATTGTCCCTTTTGCATATCAAAATTTATTCGTAACGGCACATCACTGTTTCCTTGGCTATAGATTTTCAAAGCTTGTTTATCTGCAGCTATCGCATCTTTCATTGTATAAAATCTTTCAATATCATTGGCCGTTAAAATAAGCATTTTTACTCCTTAATTGATTTTCTATATTTTTTGAACTTTAGTATCTATTATCTATTTTTTAGATCAAGATTTATTGTTAATTAAACCATAAAAAACTGTTTTATATAACAAAAATCGCAGTTCTTGTATATCTTCTATATTTTCACTATTATTACAGCGTGTAATATTGCACGATATTTGAGAAATCAGATGCTATTTAAAATATTAAAATTTTTCTTAAAGATCCTATTTCATGTAAGAATTCATGGTAATTTTGAAAACTTAAAACAAGATAGACTTCTCATTACCCCTAATCATGTATCTTTTCTTGATGGTATTCTAATCGGCGTATTTTTACCCGTAAGACCAGTCTTTGCTATTTATTCGGGTTATATTAATCATTGGTTAGTTCGCTTAGCAAAGCGTTATGTTGATTTTGTGCCAATGGACCCAGTCAGTCCAATGGCAATTAAGCGATTAGTTCGAGAAATCGAAAAAGGTCGTCCTATAGTGATCTTTCCCGAAGGAAGAATTACTATAACTGGCTCATTAATGAAAATTTATGATGGTGCTGCTTTTGTTGCTGCTCGCTCTCAAGCTACCATTGTACCAGTGTGGATCGAAGGCGCTGAATTTACTTTAACTAGTCGTTTAAAAGGTTTATTTAAACGTCGTTTATTTCCTAAAATAACCATTCATGTACTTAACCCTACATCTATTCCAATGCCCGATGCGCCTAAAGCTAGTGAAAGGCGTTATATTGCAGGTGAAAAACTTCATCAAATTATGATGAACGCACGCATGGCAAGTCGTCCAAAATTAACGCTGTTTGAAGCATTATTAGAAGCACAAGTTCGCTATGGCGTGAAATCAAGAATGGTACAAGACCCGACAACTCACGAAGCATCTTATCGCAGTTTATTAAAACAAATTATAGGTGTTAGTTGTATTATTGCCAAAATTACTAAAAATAAAGAGCGAGTTGGTGTTTTATTACCCAACGCAACCATTACTGTTGCAACTATTTTTGGTTTGTCAGTAAAAAATCGAATTCCAGCAATGCTTAACTATACTGCGGGAACAAAAGGCTTAAACTGTGCCATTACTGCTGCTGAAATCAAAACGATTATTACTTCACGCAAATTTATTAGAAAAGGTAAACTTGATTATCTACTTGAAGAAATCAAAGACGTTAAATGGTGTTTTCTTGAAGATTTGCGTAAAAACTTAACTTTAAAAGATAAGCTTTATGTTGCAGTGCATCAATATATTCCACGCTTAATTAAATACCAACAATCAAGCGATGACGAAGCACTAGTACTGTTTACCTCTGGTTCAGAGGGGAACCCTAAAGGTGTTGCTCATAGTCATGGAAGCCTACTTGCTAATGTTGAACAAATTCGAACGGTTATAGATCCAACCCCTGCAGATCGCTTCATGTCGGCTCTACCATTATTCCATGCTTTTGGTATTACAGCTGGATTATTTTTACCGCTATTTTCAGGTAGCCGTACATTTTTATATCCAAATCCATTACATTACCGTATGGTCCCTGAAATTATTTATGACCAAAATTGTACGGTTTTATTTGGTACGCCAACTTTCTTGGCAAACTATGCCCGTTATGCGCACCCATATGATTTTATGCGTTTACGCTATGTTGTTGCAGGTGCCGAAAAATTATCAGATGCAGTACGAGAACAATGGAAAGATAAATATGGCATTCGTATTTTAGAAGGCTATGGCGTTACCGAGTGTGCACCTGTTGTAGCCCTTAATGTTCCTATGGCATTTAAAGCTGGGACTGTAGGGCGATTACTTCCAGGCATGGTATCAAGATTAATTCACATTCCAGGCATTAGCGATGGAGGTCAATTGCAAGTCAAAGGGCCTAATGTAATGAAAGGCTATTTACGGGTGGAAAATCCCGGCAAACTTGAAGAACCAGTAGCAGCTGATGAAAATGGACAAGCCGAAAAAGGTTGGTATGATACCGGTGATATCGTTGCTATTGATAGTGATGGGTTTGTGACAATTAAAGGACGCTTGAAACGATTTGCAAAAATTGCTGGTGAAATGGTTTCATTGGAAAGTGTTGAATCCTTAGCAAAAAAAGTTGACTCTGATGCAATGCACGGTGCAACAGTCAAAGCCGATGCAGCTAAAGGGGAAGCAATTGTCTTATTTACTACCTCAACAAAATTAAATCGAGAGCAACTTAATCAGGCATCTCAAGAATTGGGCATTCCAGCACTATCTATTCCTCGTGATATTCGTATAGTAAAAGAGTTACCGCTACTAGGTACGGGGAAAATTGATTTTATTACTTTACGAAAAATGGCTGATGAATAAACTAAAGGATGTCACATGAAACAACATTCTCTATTAAGCAAAGGCATGGTTGCAACCATGCTTGCGCAGTTTTTTTCAGCATTTGCTGATAATGCAATCTTTTTTGCTATTTTAGCTTTCATTAAGAATTTACATTATCCAACATGGAGCCAATCGGTATTACAAATTAGTTTTGTCGCACCGTTTATCATACTTTCACCTTTTGTGGGGCAATTTGCTGACAGCATGTCAAAAGGCAAAGCAATGATGATTTCAAATAGCATCAAATTATTAGGTGCAGGTTGTATTTGTTTAAATATAAGTCCTTTTGTTGGTTACTTTTTAGTTGGTATAGGTGCTGCGGCCTACTCTCCCGCTAAATATGGAATTTTAGGCGAACTAACTACAGGTGATAATTTAGTTAAAGCAAATGGGTTAATAGAAGCATCAACCATTGCCGCCATTTTACTTGGTTCGCTAGCTGGTGGTCATATTGCCGATCTTAATGTGAGCGCTTCCTTACTTGTGTGCGTGTTAGTGTATGGGCTAGCTGTTATTGCTAACTTTTTTATTCCTAAATTACCTGCTGCACGACAAAATATTTCATGGCAATTTATAGGCATGATCAAGGATTTTGCTAACACAATCAAAATTACCTTCACCAATAAGCAGATCTTATTTACATTATTAGGTACTAGTTTGTTTTGGGGAGCAGGTATTACTTTACGTTTTCTTTTAATCAGTTGGGTTCCAGCTATCTTAAATATTCATGATAACGCAACACCAACAAACCTTAATGCAATAGTTGCTATCGGTATTGTTATTGGCGCAGGTCTAGCTAGTACATTTATTTCTATTAACAAAACTTTACGCTGCGTTCCTGCTGGTATAATGATGGGTATAGCGGTAATTGCCTTCACTTTGCAAAGCAACATAATTTCGTCTTATATTTTACTCATTGTTATCGGAGCATTAGGTGGCTTCTTTTTGGTACCATTAAATGCTTTTATTCAAAAAATGGGGAAAGATTTGGTCGGTGCTGGCAGTGTTATTTCGGTACAAAACCTAAGTGAATACTCAGCGATGATGATAATGTTAGGGCTTTATACGTTAGCCGTTGCTTTAAATTTATCGGTTACTGTTATCGGTGTTGGTTTTGGGAGCTTATTTGCTTTAGTTATATTTTTATTATGGTTAGGGTTAAAAAATAATGAATCACATTAATCTATCAGCGATGCTAACAGAAAGTCGTAATCCTAATAGCGAAAAAATAGATAACTGTTCAACATTAGAAATGCTACAAATTATCAATAATGAAGATAAAAAAGTCGCATTGGCTATTGAAAAAGAATTACCCAATATCGCAAAAGCCGTTGATGCAATTAGTTTGACATTGTCAAATCAAGGTAGACTAATCTATATAGGGGCTGGCACTTCAGGCCGACTAGGTATTTTAGATGCAAGTGAATGTCCACCAACTTACGGCACATCACCAGAACAAGTTATTGGCTTAATTGCTGGAGGCAAAACAGCTATTTTTAAGGCAATTGAAAACGCCGAAGATAACCCAGAACTGGCAATTACTGACTTAAAAAACATTAATTTTAACTCAAATGACGTTTTAGTTGGCATTGCAGCTAGTGGGCGCACACCTTATGTAATAGGTGCTATGCAATATGCTAAATCAATTGGATCAACAGTGATCAGCTTATGCTGTAACCCATTAGCACCAATGATTAATTTAGCCAATATTGCTATTACACCAATTGTTGGTGCAGAAGTAATTACTGGCTCCTCCAGAATGAAAGCAGGTACAGCACAAAAATTAGTTCTCAACATGTTAACTACTGCCAGCATGATAAAAATCGGCAAAGTTTATAGTAATTTGATGGTTGACGTAGAAGCTACCAACGCCAAACTTGTTGAACGGCAAATATCCATTGTTATGCAGGCTACAGATTGCAGTCGAGAAAAAGCCATTACCGCATTAACCGAAAGTAATAAGCATTGTAAAACTGCTATTTTGATGATTCTTTCAGGTTTAAATGCAGAGCAAGCCAGACTGAGACTAAAAAAAGAGAATGGTTTTATTCGTCAAACTCTGTAAGATAGACTAAATTTACTTTAATAAACAATAAAAAATTAAGTTTTTTATTAAAATGTGATGCTCACATAATTTTTAACTTATTTTTTCCTGTAAAATAACTAGATATTTTTATTTTATATACTTTATATTATGCAATTAATATAAAAAATTAGGAGGTCGTTATATGGTTGGAATTATCCTAGCAACTCATGGTGAGTTTGCGGAAGGTATTCTACAATCAGGATCGATGATATTTGGAGAGCAAGAAAATGTTAAAGCTGTTACCTTGCACCCAAGTGATAGTCCTGAAACTTTAAAAGAACGAATGCTTGAAGCCATTGCAACATTTGCTAATCAAGAAGAAGTCCTGTTTTTAGTAGATTTATGGGGAGGGACACCATTTAATCAGGCTAACAATTTATGTGGTAAACATAGTAATTGGGCTATTGTTGCTGGTTTAAATTTACCAATGTTAATTGAAGCCTATTCATCTCGTTTTTCAATGGAAACAGCGAAAGAAATTGCTGCCGCAATTATTGAACCAGGCAAAGAAGGTGTTAAAACAACTGTCGAAATGCCAACACAATCTTCTGCTTCTACTAAACACGCAACTACTATCCCAGAAGGAACAGTACTTGGAGATGGTAAAATGAAAATCGTGTTAGCTCGTGTTGACTCACGTCTATTACATGGGCAAGTGGCGACAGCATGGACAAAATCAACCAATCCTAACCGTATTATTGTTGTTTCTGACTCGGTTGCAAAAGATGAATTAAGAAAAAAACTCATCCAAGAAGCAGCACCTCCTGGTGTAAAAGCAAATGTTGTTCCAGTTAAAAAAATTATTGAAGTTTCACGCGATCCCCGTTTTGGCAATACCAAAGCGCTACTTCTATTTGAAAATCCACAAGATGTGCTACGAACCATAGAGGGCGGTGTCAATATTAATGAACTTAACATTGGTTCAATGGCCCATTCCGTAGGAAAGGTTATGGTTAATAAAGTGCTGTCAATGAATGCTGATGATGTTGATACATTTGAAAAATTAAAAGCAAAAAATGTGAAATTTGATGTTCGCAAAGTGCCTAATGACTCTAGCAGTAATATGGACGAATTATTGAAAAAAGCGAAAGAAGAATTGGCGCAACAAAAGAATTAGTTTATTTAAGGGGTTATATTATGACATTGTCGATTATTACTATCATTTTAGTGATAGTTATTGCCTTTCTAGCTGGTATGGAAGGTATTTTAGATCAGTTTCAATTCCACCAACCTTTAGTGGCTTGTTCTTTAATTGGACTTGTAACAGGTAATTTAGAAGCGGGTGTTGTATTGGGCGGTTCGTTGCAAATGATTGCACTCGGTTGGGCCAATATCGGGGCCGCAGTAGCACCTGATGCAGCTTTAGCATCGGTTGCTTCATCAATTATTTTAGTATTAGGCGGCCAAGGTATAGCTGGCGTATCTACCGCTATAGCTGTAGCTATTCCACTTGCAGTTGCAGGGCTATTCTTAACCATGATTGTACGAACTATTGCTGTTCCATTAGTACACATGATGGATACTGCAGCGGAAGAAGGCAATATTCAAAAAATTGAATGGTTACAAATTTTAGGTATCTGTTTACAAGGTTTACGTATCGCAATCCCAGCTGCTGCGTTACTCTTTATTCCTGCTGAAGTTGTTAGAAGTACACTAGAAGCAATGCCAGAATGGCTAACAACGGGAATGGCTATTGGTGGTGGAATGGTTGTTGCTGTTGGTTATGCGATGGTAATCAATATGATGGCAAACCGCGAAGTATGGCCATTTTTCATTATTGGTTTTGTCGTTGCCGCGATATCACAATTAACACTGATTGCACTTGGTGCTTTAGGTATAGCATTAGCACTAATTTACCTCAATCTTTCAGAACGTGGCAATTCATCCAATGGTGGTAACAAAGGTGATCCACTTGATGATATTTTAAATGATTACTAAAAACTTGGAGAAGAAAATGACTGATAGAATCCAATTAAACAAAAAAGATCGTTTAGCGGTTGCTTGGCGTTCAACTTTCCTCCAAGGGTCTTGGAACTATGAACGTATGCAAAATGGTGGATGGGTCTATTCAATGATCCCAGCTATCAAAAAATTATATACCACCAAAGAGGCTCGCTCTGCTGCCCTTAAGCGTCACCTAGAATTTTTTAATACTCACCCTTATTTAGCTTCTCCAGTACTTGGGGTAACTCTTGCACTTGAAGAGGAACGGGCTAATGGAGCTGCTGTTGATGACGTAGCAATTCAAGGGGTAAAAGTTGGGATGATGGGACCACTAGCGGGTGTGGGTGATCCTGTATTTTGGTTTACCGTACGTCCAATGCTCGGCGCTCTTGGCGCTTCACTTGCACTAAGCGGTAATATTATGGGACCAATTTTATTCTTCTTATTATGGAATATTATTCGTTGGGGCTTCATGTGGTATACCCAAGAATTTGGTTACCGTACAGGCTCTAAAATAACCGATAATTTATCAGGCGGATTACTGCAAAAAATCACTAAAGGAGCTTCTATTTTAGGGATGTTTGTACTGGCAGCCTTAGTACAAAGATG
The DNA here is from genome assembly GCF_024104075.1 of Gilliamella sp. Classification (NCBI taxonomy): domain Bacteria; kingdom Pseudomonadati; phylum Pseudomonadota; class Gammaproteobacteria; order Orbales; family Orbaceae; genus Gilliamella; species Gilliamella sp. The sequence goes on from NZ_JAGGHR010000002.1 coordinate 111,761, forward strand.
GGTATCAATTAAATTCCAACCAGTTGTATCTACTGTCAAGCTAGACAATGGTGCTTTTATTGATTGGAATACATTACCAGCAGGTGCTGAAGGCATTCAACAAGCATTAATTCAAATGCAAAGCGGATTATCACTGACTCAACAAAAGGTAACCACCTTACAAAATAACTTAGATCAATTAATACCTGGACTTGTCCCCTTACTATTGACTTTCTTTTGCATGTGGTTACTTCGTAAAAAAGTATCACCAATCCTAATTATTTTGGGATTATTTATAGTCGGTATTGTTGGCCATGTAATCGGTCTTTTATAAACATATAGCTATGCCTATATATATTTAGAAAGTATGATATTTTAAAATAGCGCCAACTTTCTATTTACTATTACATTAACCTTTTCATCACACCATGTGATGAAAAGGTATCATTAATCATTCGAACTTTGCATGGATATAGGGTAGATGGTTCAATCATTAAATACTAAAATTGATTTAACAATGAAAGCAACCGCATTTACAGGCTTATCTGAATACGGCAATATAATAATTGGTGACAAAGCCTTCGAGTTTTATCATCAACACGATCCACGCAAATATATCCAAATACCATGGAATGAAATTGATTATGTGATTGCTTCTGTATTGTTAGGTGGTAGATGGATCCCTCGTTATTCAATACAAACAAAAGAAAACGGCACATTCACCTTTGCATCTAAAGAGCCCAAGAAGGTATTAAAAGCCATTCGAGTTTATATTGACGGGCAAAAAATGGTACGCTCACTTGGCTTTTTTGATGTTTTAAAGAGAGCTTTTTTTCACAAAAAGAACAAAAAATAAAAATCACTATTTTATTATATTTATCGATTTCCACTTAAATTAAATAAATTATAGTTAGTATCATTTTTCCCACTCTTTTTTTAAGTTAATCAATATAACACCGCTTCATCAACAAACAGCCATTGCACTTTTTGCTAGAAAGAGTATAATTCTGGGGCTTTGATTTTGTCCGTGTTGGGCAGGAAAAAGATTATTTTTTAATTTAAGAGGATGTTATGGTAACTATTCGTTTAGCTCGTGGTGGCTCTAAAAAGCGCCCTTTTTATCAAGTAGTTGTCACTGATAGCCGTAACCCACGTGATGGCCGTTTTATTGAGCGCGTTGGCTTTTTTAATCCAATTGCACAAGGTAAAGCAGAAGAATTACGTTTAGATCTTGATCGCGTAAATCATTGGGTTGGTTTAGGTGCAACTGTTTCTGATCGTGTTAATGCACTAATTAAACAAGCACAAAAAGCTGCTTAATTTAGTAATTGATAATCACTGTAATGATGAATACTGAGAATCTTATTGTTGTTGGTAAACTTGGTTCAAGCTACGGCATTCGCGGATGGCTCAGAATTTTTTCGTTTACAGAATTCCCAGATAGCATTTTTGATTACACTCCTTGGTATATCCAGCGTGCTGGGCAATGGCAAGAGGTAATTGTAGAGAGCTTTAAACCGCATAATCATGATATGATTGTAAAACTTAAAGGCATTGATGATCGTGATCAAGCCATTGCATTAACCAATATTGAAGTGTTTGTTGATGCAGAAAAATTACCAGCACTTAGCAATGGTGATTTTTATTGGAAGGATCTCATTGGTTGCCGAGTTAAAACAATTAATAACTATGATTTAGGACTGGTAACTGACTTGATGGAAACCGGATCTAACGATGTATTAGTAGTTAAAGCAAATCTAAAAGATGCATTTGGAGCAACAGAACGTTTAATCCCTTTTGTTGATAATCAATTTATAAAACAAGTTGATTTAACAACAAAAATGATTGTGGTCGATTGGGATCCTGCTTTTTAATTGGTAAGGTAAAACTATGTGGATTGGCGTAATTAGCCTTTTTCCCGAAATGTTTCAAGCTATTACCTGTTATGGCGTAACTGGTCGAGCCGTTAAAAACGGGCTGTTAACAGTAGAGTATTGGAACCCTCGCGATTTTGCGCATGATAAGCATAAGACTGTCGATGATAGGCCTTATGGTGGTGGTCCTGGCATGTTAATGATGGTTCAACCACTTAAAGATGCAATTCATGCGGCAAAAACAGTGGCAGGTAACAATACAAAAGTAATCTATCTTTCCCCACAAGGGCGCAAATTAGACCAACAAGGTGTTTGCGAATTGTCACAAAATCAAAATTTAATTTTGATTTGTGGACGATACGAAGGTATAGATGAACGCGTTATTCAAACCGAAATTGACGAAGAATGGTCAATTGGGGACTACGTGTTAAGTGGTGGTGAAATACCAGCGATGACCATGATTGATGCATTAGCAAGGTTTATTCCTGGCGTGCTAAATCACCAATCATCGGCAAAAGAAGACTCTTTTGCTAACGGTTTACTTGACTGTCCACACTATACTCGTCCTGAGGTGTTAGATGGAATGGCGGTACCTGACGTATTAATGTCTGGTCACCATGAAGCGATTCGTCGCTGGCGATTAAAACAATCACTAGGACGAACTTGGTTAAGAAGAGAAGAACTTCTTGCAAATCTAGCTCTGACTGATGAAGAGCAATGTTTACTCGCTGAATTCCAACAAGAATACAGTGACAAACTAAGCAATTAATATTTCAGTATAACTAGTAAGAGATAATATTATGAAAAATGCAATTATTCAACAATTAGAACAAGAACAAATGAAAAAAGACATCCCGTCTTTTCGCCCTGGTGACACGGTTGAAGTAAAAGTATGGGTTGTTGAAGGTAACAAAAAACGTCTTCAAGCTTATGAAGGTGTTGTTATTGGCATTCGCAACCGTGGTTTGCACTCTGCATTTACCGTACGTAAGATTTCGAATGGTGAAGGTGTTGAACGAGTATTCCAAACTCACTCACCAATTGTTGATTCAATTACTGTGAAACGTCGTGGTCAAGTACGTCAAGCTAAACTTTACTACTTACGCGAACTTCGTGGTAAAGCAGCTCGTATCAAAGAGCGCCTTAACTAAATTTAATTGGTTTAATTGTCTAAAACCAATTAAAAAATATCAGATTAAACATGGTCACCCTTTTGGTGGCCGTTTTTGTATCTAACAAAAATCATTCCCTAGCAACTAATAATGTTAACAAAATTAAAGGGAATTTAATTGTTATTCTTTGAAAGGTAACACTATGGATGACTATCTTGTTAATATCCTTGCCACAACTGTAAAGCTATTTGCATTAATGACACCTCCTGCTGTTTTAAGTGCATTTTTAAGTGGCACAAAACAATACGGCGAACAGCTTAGACGCAAAACAGCACTCAAAACATCCTGTGCCGTATTTATCATCGGTATAGTGCTATTCTTTTTTGGTAATACCATGTTTAGTGTCTTTGGTTTTACTCTTGATGCATTCCGTATTGGTTCTGGAGCGTTGCTATTTATCACTGCAGTGTCACTAATGAATGATTCTCCAGAAAAGAATAAAATTAACAGTGATGACGATATTAGTGTTGTACCACTTGCAATTCCACTTTGTATGGGACCCGCTTCCATTGGTACTATCATCGTTATGGGAACAAGCTCCGTAGGCTTTGCAGCCAATATGATTGGCGCTGTTTCTTTATTCATTGCATCTTCAGGAATTTATGCAATGCTATTATGTGCAAAAAGTATTGCTAAAGTATTAAAAAACACAGGTATTGCTATCTTATCAAAACTTACTGGGTTACTAATATCAGCTATTGCTGCGCAAGTCGTTTTTACGGGTGTATCAGCTTTTCTAAAATAACTTGTATCAGAAAGGATTTAATCAAGATTATACCAAGCAAACGCACTTAATTTAGTGCCTTAAAATAAAGATAAATCACAAATAGTAAAAACATTAATAATCTGATTTTAAAAATTAAATGTAATCACCTAAACCGATTTATTAGGTGATTACAAACAAATTAATAGGTCAATAAAATTAATCTAACGTTTTTATTATTAAAGAATTTCGTTTCTTATAAAAAAAGTAAGAAACCAAAATAATTATTACTAAAACAACTTCTGATAATAAAATAAAATGTCCTGACTCCCCAAACCAAACACCAATAATAATCACAATATTAACAATAATAGAAACCCCTGCTAGCCAAGGAAATAATGGCGATTTGAACTTTACCATCTCTTTGGGAAATTTACCGTTATTTACTCCCTTACGGAACTGATATTGACACCAAGCAATAATAATCCATGCAAAACATCCCACTTGCCCTGTTCCCGCTACTAAATAAATATACAATTTTTCAGCGGCAATATATTTAGAAAATAGTGAAACTAGCGCAATAATAGCAATAAATAAAATACCTTTTGTGGGCACTCCACGCTTATTTACGTCTGAAAAATATTGAGGTGCGAGTTTATCTTGTGCCATAGACCACAGCATTCTTGAACTGGCATAAATTGCAGAATTAGCCGCCGATATTGCCGCACAAAAAATAACAAAAAGCATTAAATACGAAGCTATTGAAATTCCTACTTTATTAAATACCCACTCAAATGGACTAATTTCAGAATGAACCGTTCCATATGGATAAACAAGGGCTAAAACAGCAATAGCCAGAACATAAAATAGAATAATGCGGAAAGCAACACCAGTAATAATTTTGGGTAACACAGACTGTGGAGATTGCGCCTCACCAGCTGCACTACCAATTAATTCGACGCCTTGAAAGGAATAGGTCACGATAGTCATACAAACAAATATGGCTAAAAAACCATTAGGAAACCACCCTTTTTCGGTTTTAAATGTTGGTAAGATATGCGTTTCGCTATATTGGTGATTAAGTAAATAAATCCCCACCCCAATAAATGCAATAATCGCAAGAACCTTAATAGTTGAAAACCAATACTCACTTTCTCCAAATGCACGAACAGAGGTTAAATGCACTGAAGTAAGAACAATTAGAATTAATAGACTAAAAAGATAAATAGGAATCGAAGGGAAGGTTTGGTGAGCAATCATTGAAGCAGCGGTTAAATCTGCCGCCATAGATAGTACCCAACTAAGCCAATACAACCAACCGATGGTATAACTCCAAATCGGATTGGGTATAAACATCAATGCATAGTGTTGAAATGAACCTGCATGAGGGAATGCACAAGAAAGTTCACCTAAACATAACATTGTTGAAAGCATTATGCTTCCTGCCATTAAATAAGCAATAATTGTTCCTAATGGACCAACTGTGCTAAGTGGAGCTGCAATACCAATAAATAATCCAGTACCAATTGATCCACCTAATGAAATCATCAATAAATGACGATTTTTTAGGTTTTTCTTTAAATTACTACTGGGATAAGGGTTTTCTTGTGATTCAGATGTTGTCATATAAACCGCCTAGTAATTAATAAAAACTGCTGGTTACCCAGCAGTTAACACAAATTAATAAATAAACCGTTTTTCTACACCATTAGTTTGACAAGCCATTAGTAAAGCAGTGTAATCAAGCTCAAATCCAATAACATCGCCAACACGAAGTGTTTGAGTAACATCTTCAATATCAACCAAGGTATGATCACTGGTTTGACCCAATACAGTAATATCATCATTGATGGGTATACAGCTTTCTGCTGGCACATCTTGACGTCCAAAGGCAAGAAGTGCGCGTTTGCGTGTACCGCTATCAACAAAGGTTTTACTATTTAAAAAAGCATCTACACCTAATTCACCAACAGGAACTGTTGGTTTACTATTGAGTTCAATGATTTGCGCATATAATTTGTAAATATTACTACATGCTTTATCAACGGGTTTATTTGAATGATGAAACTCGTCAAGATATTTCATATCCACATATTCAATACCAAACTCGTGTAAACCACCAATTCTCAAATGATTTAATCCTTCTGGCCAAATACCTTTATCCAATAAGTGGTAACTGGTACAATTACCGGCCGATAAATACTTTATTTTAATATTACAAACTTGCTCTACTTTACGCGCTATTTTTAAAAAGTCTACTCCATTTTTAACTGTAGGTAGTACAGTACCATAGCAATTAAAATTGGTGCCGAGCCCATAGAGCTCAACACCGGGTAAAGAAAGAATAAGTTTAACCGTATCAATGATTTCATCAATATGTTCAAACCAAATACCTTCGCGTAAATCCCCCATATCAACCATTAATAAAACTTGATGTACTTTTTGTTGTTTAACGGCTTCATCAGAAAGTGCCTGAATTACTGCTTTTTCGCTGTTTAAGCTAATATCAGCATATCTAACAACATCACTAATTTCACTTAAACAAGGGCTCCGTAATAAGCAGGTTTTACAATTTAAAGCATCTTTTAATTTCTTTAAATTGTATGTTCTTGATTCAGCAATCACATCAATACCGCCTTCAAGTACTGCTTTGGCCGTTTCAACACAACCATCAAAAACTTTATTAACAGCCATAACCTCAATACCGTGTTTAGCTAATAAATCTTTTTCAACACGAGCATTATTTCTTAATTTGCGTAAATCAATTTCTAATATAGGTTTGTACATAATTTTACTCCTCTATATATTATTACTACTGCAAACGGTTACGTTTTTGGGCTCGATAATAAATCCATTCAGCTAAACCAATGGCAAGTACTGCACCACCAACAATTTTAGCAATATATTCGACATACCCCCCCATATCTATTTGCGCAGGTGGAATAAACACTAATACCACAGCAAATAGAGTAGATAAGAAACCAAGTGCTGGTAACACAATTGGCAACACCTTACCCGGAATTTTAAAGCTACGCGGTACATCAGGTTGAGTAAAGCGTAAACGATAATACGCAATAAACATCACTAAATATGGGATAAAATAACAAATTGTTGTAAGTGCTGTTAACATCCAATATGCCGCTGCAATACTTGGCGACACAAAAGTTGAAAAACAAAGTACTGTAACAATAATAGCTTGAATAATTAACGCAAAGGCTGGTGTTTTATATACTGGATGTAAACGACCAATGCGTTCTCCAAGCAAATTATCTTCTTTTGATGCTTCTTGTAGCATATAAATCGGACCAACTAACCATGAGTTTATTTGTCCTAATGCACCAAAAAACAAACAAATTGCCATTACTGGTAATAACCAAGGCATATGCAATTCTTTAGCTGCGGCTTCCATTGCTTGCATAACACCCGCTACGATATCAGTATCGGCTGCTGGTAATAAAGTATTAATAGCCCATGTTCCGACCATATAAATACCAACAATTACCACGGCTGAAACCAACATTGCTTTTGGAAAGTCTCGTTGTGGATCTCGTGTACGCCCTGCAATCATTGGAGCCACCTCAAGACCAGCAAATGCGAACATCATGCTAGATAGAAAAACAATAGTATCCCAACTACTTAAATCAGGTAACCAATCACTAACATGACTATAGCTTGTAGCCATAGGATGCCCTGTGAATAACCATACAACAGCTAATAGCACAATAATAGCGGCTGGAATAAATACACCAAGCCATGCACTCACACTATTAATAATTTTAGTCCATTGCATCCCTTTAATATTCATCAGTGTTAAAATCCAGAATACCACCATAGAGCCAACACCAATAAATACTTGATTTTGAGCTAACTCAGCGCTAAACATATACCCAATTGCAGTAAAACCAAATTGCAACATTAACGGGAAGAAAAGAACACAAGAGAACAAAAAGCAAACAACAACTATCCAACCGATACGTTTACCAAATGCTTCTTTTACCCAAACAAAAATTCCACCATCTTTTGGCCAACCGGTTGAAAGTTCGCCACAAACCATAGCTAATGGGAAGAAAAGACAAAATGCAGCAAGTAACCAAAGTACCATTGCTGACGCCCCATAAGGAGCAACATTAGGAATTTGACGCAAACTTAGTATTGCAATGACATTCATAAAAACAATGTCTTTAATACCAAGTAGACTTGAATCTTTAGAATCACTCATAATAACCTCACTTTATAATATCTGGAGCATAAAATGCCCCAGATATTGATGATTAATATATGTCGTATCCAACCATATCTTCGTAAGTGTCCTCACGGCGAATCAATCTATCCTTGCCTTCTTTATCTATCATTACAACAGAAGTACGAGGACGATTGTTATAAACAGTTTGGCTTTCGATGGTATAAGCACCAGCATCAAGGAAAGCAACAATATCACCGATTTGAGTGTCTTTTGGCATTAAGAATTCTTCACCTTTAACACCGACATGGAAATAGTCACCACCATCACATAAAGGACCAGCCAATTTGATGTACTCATCATGTGTTTCATTGATTTTTGAAGCATTATAAACATAGAAGAACCAATCAAAATGTTGACTATCAGATAGCACACTATAACCAGCATCAACAAATTTCCACTCAACATGCTCTTCAATATTGCCATCTAAATCATAATTGGTTTTACGTTTTTCACAGGCAACTTCAGTTACAAGCACACCTGCTGAGCCTGTTACTTTACGACCTGGCTCAATACAGATTTCAACATCAGTACGCCATTTGTGTACTTCACTAATAACAGCATCAGCAAAATCTTGTGCAGTAATACCTGCATACATATTATCTTCTAATGGATTACCATTTTCTTCATCATATTTATAAGGAACAGGGATCCCCCCACCTACGTTGATTAAATCAAATTTAATACCAAGCACTTCTTCTAAGCGACGTGATTCATCAACTAAAACTTTCGTAGCTTTAGCAAAAGGCTCTGATTCTGGAACCTGATCACCAACGTGCATATGTAAACCGCGTAAATGAACATATGGCATTTCTAAAATACGACGACATGTTTCTTCTGCTTGTTCTAAATCGATACCTGATTTAGCATGATAAGCAGTGACTAATTCTGCGTGAGTTGCTGACGGAACATTTGGTTCAACACGCACACAAACATTTGCTACCTTTTTCAAACGTCTTGAAATCTCATCAATAATATCAAGCTCATATAAGCTATCTACGTTGATAATATACAGATCATTTTGGATAGCAAACTCTAAATCCACTGGTTTTTTAACAACACCATTAAACACAATTTGGCTACCAGGGAAACCGATATCTAAACATTTACGCACTTCAAACATTGAGTTCGCTTCGGCATAAATTCCTGCATCTTTAATCGCTTTAAGAACGCCCATTACTGAACAAGTTTTTGATGCATAGAAAATTTTTGTTTTTGGATGAGCTTTAAATGCCTCTTTAATTTCTTGCACATTACGATCAATCTCCTTTTCAGAAAACACATAAAAAGGCGTTGGATATTTTTTGGCTAACTCTTCTAAATTAACACCATCAAAACAAAGTTTGCCACTTTCAGCGCTAAAACGACGATCTTTAGTTACAAGATCAGTGCGTAATTTGTTATAATTTGACATAATTTTGTCGGACATATAGCCTCCAGTTAATGATTACATGAAAAATAAGTAAAATGGCTTCTCACTTGTTGTGCAATCAGCATGCCAACTTTAAAAACATAAATAATCAATATATTAATAAACAAAGCGCAAGTAAAAATTTAGTCATTTAGTATAAAATCCATTTTTATGACAAAAATTTGTCATTTTTATATGATAATTAACAGGCGTTTAAATTAAACAAAGCTAAATATAACAAATCACCCTAGTTCAAAAGGCACGAATATCATGACAATCGACCCTGAATTATTACAATCATTGGAAATATTTAAACATTTTTTTGATTTAATCCATCAACCAATGGCGATTATTGATAAAGAAGGCAAATATGTTTATTACAATCAGGAAAGTGCTGAACTTGATGGTTACCCTATAGAACAAGCTATAGGAAAACCAATGCTTAAAGTTTATCCCAAGATGCGAAAAGAAGACAGCACGATGTTGCAAGCCCTACAACATGGGAAAGAATATCAAAACAATTACCAAAGCTATTATAACCATGTAGGTAAACTTGTAGATTATATGCACACAACAGTTCCTCTTTATAATAAAAATCAAAAAATTATCGGCGCAATAGAAATAGGTCGAAATTTATCTACTGTTAGGCAATTACAAGACCAAGTATTCAAGCTCAATAGCAAGCTATATCAAAATAAAGAACAACCATTACCAGAAATTGTTTTTGTATCAAAAACAATGCAAGAGGTTATCGATCAAACTAACATCTTGGGAGCAAATGATGTTCCTGTATTAATAGTTGGCGAAACAGGAACAGGTAAAGAGCTATTTGCTCGTTTAATCCACCAAACAAGCCAACGCCGTGACAAAGCATTTATCTCGCTCAACTGTAGTGCACTACCAACCACACTGATTGAAAGCACCCTATTTGGTACGGTCAAAGGCGCATTTACGGGTGCTGAAAACCGACAAGGTTATTTAGAACTGGCTAACGGAGGCACATTATTCCTTGATGAATTAAATGCTATGCCTCTTGAAATGCAAAGTAAATTATTACGATTCTTACAAGAAAAAACCTACTGGCAATTAGGTGGTAATAAAGAAATGCATTCAGATGTTCGTATTGTTGCTGCCATGAATGAACCACCTACAGAACTATTAAAAACAGGAAAAATGAGAAGTGATCTGTTTTTTCGCTTAAACGTTGGTTTAATAAAACTCCCCGCTTTACGCGACAGAACAGAAGATATTCCAGTGTTAGCACGCTATTTTATTGATAAACATAAAAACGACGTCAATGTTGTAATTAGCGGTATCAGCGAACATGCACTACAACAATTAATATCAGCTCCTTGGCCCGGTAATGTCCGTATGCTTGAAAATACAATTGTCAGAAGTATGGTATTACAAAACGAACCGGGTGAATTACAGAATATTGTCCTTGATGAAGATCTATTCGATCTTAATAGTTCATCTTCTCAAAACGATGATATTAATAAACTAGAAAATTTACCTATCAACACATCTACTGATGGAAACAACTTAATTGAACAAGTTGAAAACTATGAACGACAACTCATCATTAACGCATTAAATCAAGCCAACGGCAAAATTATAACGGCGGCAAAACTATTAAACATTTCACGCACAACGTTACAATACAAAGTAAAAAAATACCATATTCAAATGGGCGTAATTAATTAAACGATCTAGCACAAGCAAATGCACTACTCCATGCCCATTGAAAATTATAGCCACCTAACCAGCCTGACACATCGACAACCTCACCAATAAAATAGAGGTTGGGATGTGTTTTAACTGCCATAGTTTTGGAAGACAACGCATCAGTACTTATACCACCAAGAGTCACCTCCGCAGTACGATAACCCTCAGTCCCATTTGGAGTAATATGCCAATGTGTTAAAGCATTATACAAGCCTTGCTGTTGTTTGGGATTAATTTGCTTAACTATTATATCGTTTATCAAATTGAGTTGTATTAACACCTCAACAAGCCTTTTAGGTAAAACCTGTGCTAAACAATTTTTTATAGTTTGATTACGATTCTGCTCTAATAATGGTTTAAACGATGATTCGAATGTGAAATCAGGTAATAAATTAATAGTAATTGACTCTCCAGCCTGCCAATAGCTTGATATTTGCAAAATAGCTGGTCCTGAAATTCCTCGATGAGTAAATAATAGATTCTCCTTAAAACTAACTCTTTCATTAGAAACTTCAACAGCAACAGCAATACCAGACAAGGTTGATAATATATCAAGTAAAGGTTTATGTAACGTGAACGGTACTAATCCTGCTTTGACTGGTATCACTGGAATAGCCAATTTTTCAGCAATTTTATAGCCAATTGAAGTCATGCCAAGGGCAGGCATCGATAAGCCTCCCGTAGCAATAATAAGATTATCACTATCAATAATGCCTCGAGAAGTATGTAATTTAAATTCTATTTTATCACTGCTAATATCTTCAACCTGAGTCTGCATCATAAAATGAACATGCCCTTTTTGGCACTCGTTTAATAGCATATCAACAATATCTTGCGCTGAATTATCACAAAATAATTGCCCATGATCTTTTTCATGGTAAGCAATACCATACTGATTTACTAATTGGATAAAGTCCCACTGAGTAAATTGTTTCAAAGCTGATTTACAAAAATGAGGATTGCAAGAAATATAATTACTAGGTTCAACCATTAAATTAGTAAAATTACATTTACCACCACCAGACATTAGAATTTTGCGTCCTAACTTTTTACCATTATCAATCACAGTAACATCATACCCTTTTTGCCCCAGTAAACCTGCGCAAAAAAGCCCAGCGGCGCCAGCACCCACAATCGTAATTTTAGTTTGCATTATTAATAGATCAAAAATAAAAGATAACAAATTATAACAGTATACAATTGTCACACATAGTTATTGAATCAAATAACATATTTTATACTCAAACACATAGTTACCTGAAACTTTTTAACAAGAAAGAAAAAGAACTTATATCCCATTTTCTAAAGCCAAATTTAAAAGCAACGCCTTAACTTATAAAAAAAAAATAAATCATAAACGTAAATACTACTATTAGCTTTATTAATAACGTTTATATAACTTATTAAAAGATCGACTTATAAATATATTTATTAAGCCAGTATTCTTTTTATTTTTCATTCAATTATAAAGGTATTGTTATGCAATTTTTATAAAAGGAGGGTAAATATATCAAAATAATCTTTATTACTTATTTAAACTTAGTTAGTAATAAAAAGCTTGTATTGTTTAAATAATTAACTAATTGATTTTAATAATATATTGATAAACCAGCGACAACTATCGCCGATTTATCATTTTTAATATCTTTATAGTATTATTCTATCTTCTTATCCGCTCTTTTTTATTCGCATTTTATTAAAAAATAGATAAGCAGATATAGCAACAACAAAATTTCCTAGTGCAGCAAATATTGTTACAACATTAAGAGCAAAATAGTTAAATAAAATAAATCCTGTCAAAATTGCACCAATTGCCGCACCAAAAGTATTAATCGCATAAAGATGTCCAGTGGTTTGACCAATATTTTTCCAAAACTGTGCTATATAAGTAATTAAAATTGGAAGTGTTGCTCCCATCAAAAGGGCTGGAATAAGCACCAATAAGAAATTAACAATTGCAACAACAATTAAATTATAAACAATAAAGATATCACCGACAAATAAAATAAGTTGATAACTAATTATTCCAAATAAACCAATTCCAAATTCACTAAAACAAAAAAACTGTAGTGCTTTATTTGGGTATTTATCAACAATTTTTCCTCCTCCAAGAGCCCCTAAACCAAGTCCTAACATAAATGCCGATACAATAATTGCTACAGAATCAACATCAGATCCAAAAGCCGAATAAAGAGCTCGTTGCCAAGCAACTTGATAAGTTAAGCCACTCATTCCAGAAATAAAAAATAGCGTGCTTAATAGTAGTGATTGTTTCTTACTTAACATAAAAGCGTCCTTAATTATTTCTCAAAAAACCATATTTATATTCAGTTATCATATTACTATCGGTAATAATTTCCGTATCTCGTCCTAAGTTATAAAGCTTTTCAACTTCATCTAGACTTAACAGTTTGGTTGCTAATGTTTTTTGGTAAGCACCGTTTTTAACTTGTTTAGACGCTTCATTAAACAATGGTTTGCCATCTAAAACCAACTTATCAAGGCGATTTTTAGCAACATTGTCATCGATGTTAATCTCTGAATCCGAGGCATAAATAAAGCCCATTGTACCCCAATAAGCATATTTAAATACCGATTGTGCCGTTTTTAATGTATCTAGCGAACGAGTACTATTAAATGCCAAAATACCATTAGGATTTAATGAATTATGTAATATATTCATCATTTCTTGCGATAATAGATTGGTTATTCCTGAACGCCAATGGTAAGTAGTATTCATAATAATTAAATCATACTTTTTATCACTATTTCGTTTAAGCCAACGTCGACCGTCATCAATATAGATATTAATTCGATGATCATCTAGTATTGGAGAAACAACTGGGTATTGTTTAATAATATCCAAGTAACCTTTATTAATTTCAATGGCGTCAATCGTTTCTAATGTAGGAAAACTTGATAAAGCACGCGTCCAAGCCCCACCACTAACACCAATAACCAGCACTTTCTTAGGATTTGGATGAATTGCCGCTAATAGATAAAGCCGGTTTAAGTCATTTATATCATTATCTGGATCTATATTTAAAATACCATCATACATTCGATTTCCTAATACAATATTTTTCCGTCCATCCTTATTGTCATCGACGATATGAATTACACCATAGCGATTTTCAATATAAGAATTGATAGATATGTCTTGTCCGAAGCTATCTCTGAAAATATAATCAGTGTGTTTATCTACAAAATAAAAGCAACTAATACCAAGTATAGCAAAGGCAGAAACAGAAACTGCCGATTTTTTAATTATCATCAAGCCACCTAATAAGATACAAACAATACCTATTAAAATAAACATTGATGAAATAGAAATATAATCAAGGAGAACTCCGCCAATTAACAAACTCCCCAGTGTTGAGCCAATAATATTAAAAAAATAGACTTTAGAAACTGAAGCACCTACTTTTCCATTGGCTATATTCGTCCCTAAATGGTGCACAATTGGAAATAATATTGCCTTTAAAGCTGCAACGACAAATATTAAAATACAACATGTACGTACACATTCAAATAAACTATTTGGTTGATTTAGGCTTTGAATAATAAATGGAATTAATATATCAATAAAACCAGCAAGAATTAAAACCACTCCTCCGACCAATAGTAGGTTCGAATAGCGTGTACAAATTGCTTTACCTCGACTTGCACCAAAAGCAATACCTAATAGAAAAAAGAACAGTACAAGTGCAAAAGCATAGGGAGCACCACCTAACATAAAGCTAACGATTCTAAACCATAGCATTTCTTGACCTAAGCTCATCAATCCAACTAAAAGCGAAATGCACCAAGCAAAATATTTCATAGCGATTTTCCTACTCCTAACTAACTATTATTATTTAAGCTAATTATAGTTAATATATAATTAATTGCTAATATTTTAGACAATTATTCATTTTGCATCAAATACAACTCGATATAAACGTAATACAAACCGCCATTAGTTTTATTAATAACGCTATATTTGGAAGATTAACTTATAAGTAATATTTATTTGACCAAAAACTAATTTTTGATTAACTTCACACGCAATATGGAATTAAAGCCTATTCCTTCTTAAATTATAAAACGATGAATTAGAGGCAATGATATGTTATATAACCAGCATCATGAAAAAGATAACTGTGGATTTGGTTTAATTGCTCACATTGAAGGACAACCAAGTCATAAAGTGGTGCGTACTGCAATTCACGGACTTGCCAGAATGCAACACCGTGGTGCCATTTTATCAGACGGTAAAACTGGCGATGGCTGTGGACTTTTATTACAAAAACCCGATCGATTTTTTAGATTAGTGGCACAAGATGCGGGCTGGCGTTTAGCAAGTAATTATGCCGTTGGTATGTTGTTTTTGAGCCAAGATGAAAAAGAAGCTCAAATTAGCCGTGATATTGTCGAAGAAGAATTAGCCAATGAAACCTTATCCATTCTAGGTTGGCGTGAAGTACCAATTGATAAAAGTGTGCTTGGTGAAATTGCCCTATCATCATTGCCTAAAATTGAACAAGTCTTTGTTAATGCACCCGCCGGATGGACAAAAATTGATCTAGAACGCCGCCTATACATGGTGCGCCGTCGAATTGAAAAACGGGTACAAGACGATACATTTTACGTTTGTAGCTTCTCAAATCAGGTCAATATCTATAAAGGCTTATGTATGCCTAAAGATTTACCTCGATTCTATCTAGATTTGGCTGACATCCGAATGGAAACAGCAATTTGTTTATTTCATCAACGTTTTTCAACCAATACTGTTCCTCGTTGGCCATTAGCGCAACCTTTTCGGCATTTAGCTCATAATGGTGAAATCAATACTATTGAAGGTAATAGACAATGGGCACAAGCACGTTCCTATAAATTTAAAACTCCACTCATTCCGGACTTACAAGATGCGGCACCTTTTGTTAATGTCACAGGTTCTGATTCAAGTTCATTAGATAACATGCTTGAGCTATTTCTTGTAGGAGGAATGGATATTGTACGAGCTATGCGCTTATTGGTTCCACCTGCATGGCAAAATAATCCTAACATGAACGAAGATCTGCGTGCTTTTTTCGACTTCAACTCAATGCATATGGAACCTTGGGATGGTCCTGCCGGTATTGTAATGTCTGACGGTCGTTATGCCGCATGTAACTTAGACCGTAACGGATTACGTCCTGCACGTTATGTAATAACGACAGACAAACTCATTACCTGTGCATCCGAAATCGGTATTTGGGATTATCAACCTGACGAAGTCGTCACTAAAGGACGCGTTGGTCCAGGTGAATTGTTAGTTATAGACACTGAAGAAGGTCGCATTTTACAATCGTCTGAAACAGACAACGATTTACAAAAACGTCATCCATATAAAGAATGGATGGAAAAAAATGTTAAAAGACTGATCCCTTTTGAAAACCTACCTGATGATAACATTGGCTCTCGATATTATGACGATATCTTGCTAGCAACTTATCAAAAACAATTTGGTTATAGTGTTGAAGAGCTAGACCAATGTATTCGAGTGCTAGGTGAAAACGGTCAAGAAGCCACCGGCTCAATGGGCGATGACACACCATTTGCGGTACTATCAACAAGGCCTCGCTCAATTTATGATTATTTTCGTCAAAAATTTGCTCAGGTAACAAATCCGCCTATCGACCCACTACGCGAATCACACGTTATGTCACTTTCAACCAGTATTGGCCGTGAAATGAACGTGTTTGCCGAAGCAGAAGGTCAGGCGCATCGTGTTGCGTTCAAATCCCCTGTTTTGGTCTATTCAGATTTTAAACAATTAACAGCATTAGAATCACGTTATTACAAATCAGAATCCTTAGATATCACTTATGAAATCGATGGTAGCCTGCGCGATGCCATTGAACAATTATGTGGTGATGCTGAAGCAAAAGTTCGCAATGGCACGGTATTATTGATTTTATCAGATAAAAATATAGCACCTGATCGCTTACCAATTCCTGCGCCTATGGCAGTTGGAGCTGTTCAGCAACGCTTAGTTGAAAAAAACTTACGTTGCGATGCTAATATCATTGTCGAAACCGCAGGCTGCCGTGATCCACATCAATTTGCGGTACTTCTTGGTTTTGGTGCAACCGCAATTTACCCTTATTTAGCCTACGAAATCTTAGGCCAAATGATCGATAATAGCACAATAAAAAAATCTTACCGTGAAGCCATTCTTAATTATCGTAATGGAATTAACAAAGGCTTATATAAAATTATGTCAAAAATGGGCATTTCAACCGTCGCCTCTTACCGCTGTTCAAAACTATTTGAAGCAGTTGGTTTAAATAAAGAGGTTGTTGAACTTTGTTTCCAAGGAGTTACTAACCGTATTAATGGTGCCAATTTTGATGATTTTGCACAAGATCAATTTAACTTATCAAAAAGTGCATGGCTGAAAAGAAAACCATTAGAACAAGGTGGGTTACTTAAATATGTTCATGGTGGTGAATATCATGCTTATAATCCTGATGTAGTACAGTCACTACAAAAAGCAGTCAATAATGGCAATTATGAAGATTACAAACGCTATGCTGATATCGTCAACAACCGCCCTATTGCCACCTTGCGTGATTTATTAAAGCTCAATCCACCTGAAAACACAGCTATTCCACTTGATCAAGTCGAACCAGAAGAATCACTGTTCAAACGCTTTGACTCGGCAGCCATGTCAATTGGTGCGCTAAGCCCTGAAGCACATGAATCCCTTGCCGAAGCAATGAACACGCTCGGTGGTTTTTCAAATTCAGGCGAAGGCGGTGAAGATCCAGCTCGCTACAACACCATAAAAGTATCACGCATAAAACAAGTTGCATCAGGTCGTTTTGGTGTAACACCAAGTTACTTAATGAGTGCCGATGTTATTCAAATCAAAGTAGCACAAGGAGCAAAACCGGGGGAAGGTGGTCAGTTACCTGGCGACAAAGTCACACCATATATTGCTAAATTGCGTTTTTCTGTACCGGGTGTCACACTTATTTCACCACCACCTCATCACGACATTTACTCGATTGAGGATTTGGCACAATTAATATTTGACCTAAAACAGATTAACCCTAATGCCATGATTTCGGTTAAATTAGTATCAGAGCCAGGCGTTGGCACAATCGCAACTGGAGTTGCTAAAGCCTATGCCGACTTAATTACCATTTCAGGCTATGATGGTGGAACAGGCGCCAGCCCATTAACTTCAGTCAAATATGCTGGTTCTCCATGGGAATTAGGGTTGGTTGAAACTCAGCAATCATTAGTCGCCAATGGGTTACGTCACAAAATACGTTTACAAGTAGACGGTGGTTTAAAAACGGGTACCGACATTGTCAAAGCAGCTATTTTAGGTGCTGAGAGTTTTGGATTTGGAACAGGACCAATGGTTGCCTTAGGTTGTAAATATCTGCGTATTTGCCACCTTAATAACTGTGCAACGGGTGTTGCAACGCAAGACGACAAACTGCGTAGCGAACATTATCATGGCCTGCCAGAAAAAGCGATAAACTATTTCCGCTTTATTGCGCGTAACACGCGAGAAATTATGGCCGAGCTAGGTGTCAGTCGTATCGTCGATTTGATAGGACGCACCGATCTGTTATTAGAACTTGATGGCATCACGGCAAAACAACAAAAACTTGACCTATCAGGACTGCTTGAAACAGCAAAACCTATTGATGGCAAACCAGTTTATTGTATTGAAGACAATAAACCATTTGATAAAGGTGTGCTAAATAAAGAGATCATCACACAAGCACAACAATTTGTTGATAATCGCCAAAGCCAAAGCCTCTATTTTGATATACAAAATACCGATCGCTCTGTAGGTACTAGTTTATCTGGCTATATTGCCAAAAAATATGGTGACCAAGGTCTTGTTGCTGATCCTATTTCGCTTAACTTTAACGGCACTGCGGGTCAAAGTTTTGGTGTTTGGAACGCTGGAGGTGTGGACTTAACACTTACAGGCGATGCCAATGATTATGTTGGTAAAGGCATGGCTGGCGGTCGTATTGTGATTCGACCACCGCAAGGCTCAGCATTTTTAAGCCATGAAGCAACCATTGCCGGTAATACCTGCTTATATGGTGCAACTGGAGGAAAACTCTTTGCCGCTGGACGTGCTGGAGAACGATTTGCGGTACGTAATTCTGGTGCAATTAGTGTTGTTGAAGGCATTGGAGACAATGGCTGTGAATATATGACAGGCGGTATTGTCTGCGTATTAGGCAAAACAGGAGTTAACTTTGGTGCAGGTATGACAGGTGGTTTTGCTTATATTTTAGATGAAGATAGTGATTTCCATAAACGCATAAATAAAGAGTTAGTTGAACTATTGAATGTTGCTGATTACTCAATTCACGAAGAACATTTACGTGGTTTAATAATGGAGCACGCTCAACTTACCCATTCATCACGCGCGGAAGAAATTTTGGCTAATTGGGATGATTATTCAAAACAATTTGTATTAGTCAAACCAAAATCGAGTGATGTAACAGCGCTACTTGGGCACCGCAGTCGCTCATCAGCAGAATTACGTATTCAAGCACAGTAAGGAGAACACGAAAATGAGTCAAAATGTTTATCAATTTATCGATTTACAACGTGTTGATCCGCCTAAAAAATCGTTAAACATTCGCAAAATTGAATTTGTTGAAATTTATGAAGGATTTTCTGCTCCACAATCACAAGCGCAGGCTGATCGTTGCCTTGCTTGTGGCAACCCATATTGTGAATGGAAATGCCCTGTGCATAACTATATACCCAATTGGTTAAAACTGGTTAATGAAGGCAAAATATTAGAAGCGGTTGAACTCTCACATCAAACCAACAGCCTGCCTGAAGTTTGCGGTCGAGTTTGCCCACAAGATCGCCTTTGCGAAGGCTCTTGTACTTTAAATGCTGAATTTGGTGCAGTTACCATAGGTAATATAGAGCGTTATATTACTGATGAAGCATTTAGAATGGGTTGGAAACCTAATTTATCAAATGTCGAAAAAACAGGATTGAAAGTTGCAGTTATTGGTGCTGGTCCTGCTGGCCTTGCTTGTGCCGATGTCTTAGTCCGCAATGGCGTAACGCCAGTTGTGTTTGACCGTCACCCTGAAATTGGTGGACTACTCACCTTTGGCATCCCAGCGTTTAAACTTGATAAAGAAGTATTAATCAACCGAAGACATATTTTTACTGAAATGGGCGTTGAGTTCCGTCTAAATACTGAGGTCGGTAAAACGGTACAATTAACCGACTTAATCAACGAATTTGATGCGGTTTTTGTGGGAGCTGGAACTTATCAATCAATGCGAGCGGGTCTTCAAAACGAAGATGCCAACGGCGTTTATGATGCCTTACCATTTTTAATTGCCAACACTAAACACATAATGAAACATGCGCAAACCCAAGATACCCCATACATTGACATGAAAAACAAACGTGTTGTGGTATTAGGTGGTGGTGATACTGCAATGGACTGTGTACGAACATCTATTCGTCAAGGTGCAACTGAAGTTACTTGTGCTTATCGCCGAGACGAAGCCAACATGCCGGGCTCAAAACGAGAAGTCAAAAACGCCAAAGAAGAAGGCGCACAGTTCCAATTTAACGTACAACCTCTCAGCATTGAAATTAACAGTACAGGACAAGTAACAGGCATAAAAATGGTAAGGACAGAACTCGGCGAGCCAGATGCAAAAGGACGACGCTCGCCAGTAATTATCGAAGGTTCTGAATTTATTCTTCCTGCCGATGCAGTAATTATGGCTTTTGGATTCAAACCACATGCCATGCCTTGGCTTGCTCAGCATGGTGTCGAATTTGACCCACAAGGCAAAATCATCGCACCCGAAGCTAACAGCTACCAAACCACCAATCCAAAAATCTTTGCTGGTGGCGATGCTGTTCGTGGTTCTGATCTAGTTGTCACTGCCATTAGCGAAGGTCGCAAAGCGGCTGAAGGTATCTTAGATTACTTAGAGATTTAGCGACTATCTTGCTCTCAATCAAAATTACTTTAAATAAAAAACAAACCCGCTTTAAAACAGCGGGTTTTTAATGATTCGAGTTTTTATTTTTAATTTTAGTAGCTCAGATTTAATCTAACAGATACTTATTACTCATTAGCATTCATTTCAACAAAATCGAGTTAACTTCTTGTAATATTATATGCTTCTTCTATTTGCAGAATAAATAAGAAAACAGTAAAATTAGCGATTTTACTATTATCGTTACACTAAAAATTAACGTTACATCAATTATCTACTGCATCAGGTATGAATAATATTTATAAAAAGCATTAATTATTAATAAAAACATAAGTTAATTATAAAATGGAGATAGTATGAAAAGTAAAGGTGTCGCATATTTATTATGGTTCTTTCTTGGAATGTGGGGAGCCCATCGCATGTACTGTGGAAAATGGATTACAGGCTTCATTTGGTTTTTTACTGCTGGTTTATTAGGTATTGGATGGTTTTTAGACCTATTTCTAACTAGCGGTATGGTTGACTATGCTAACTGTATCTACAAAAGTAAATATAATCTGTCACCAAATAATATTTCAATTCAAATTAATAACGCTTGCCACACTGAACCATCAACACAGGCTATAAATGAAAAAAATTCATAGTATGTAAAAAGGCTATTTACATTTCATGATTAAAATAATCCTTTAAAACTCATAAGGCGTTTTTCCCTAAAATCACTTTATGGGGTTTAAAGGTATTATAAAAATTAATAAAGCATTTGAGCTTTTATTTTCTATCTTTTGCATCACTACATATTTGTTGATTACGCTACATATTAATTCAAAATTAGTATCACTCTTTTCGGCTTTTCCATTCGGTTTGAAGGTTGGTGGTTTTTGTAAATATTTTTTCAACTTTAACCAAACGTTTAATTCCATAAAAAATAGTTTTATAACGTTCATTCTTACTAGTTAAAGATACAAAAAACTTCAATCGGGCTTTCTTTGGCACGCTATCAATGGTGGGATAATTGACTATAAAGCGTTTAGCCAAAATCAGTGACAGTTATTTTTGCTTTATGATATAGGTAACATAACTAGCTGTCACCTATGGCAATTAAATATATAAAATTCAATAGGATTTAAAATAATTAATAGACGCCATCCAACCAAAAAATTACTCTATTGAAATTATTATATATTTCTTTGAAAAATACTGCTTCGATTTTTAACTGACGCTATTTCTACAAAAGACCTTCTTCTTTAAATTTGGCAAGTACTTCGCGACCTTTTTCAGATAACTCCAATTTTTTTAAATAAATTTTAAGTCTATTTTCTGATGCTGTAAAAAAACCCTTTGAATATTTGAGCATTGAAGGTAATGCTTCATCTGGAAAAGGAATGTTAGGGTTATTATATTCATCTTCATCAGGATCATAATCATCTTCAACTTCACTTTTAATAATCATTGATAAAAATGTATCAAACGAATTTGCAACAAACTTCAGATTAGTATTTTGTTCTAGATAGCCATTTTTTACAGACATGTCAAAATAAAGATCATTAACTTCATGATCCCAATAATAAACTTCGCCATTTGGGCTTAAGCAAAGTAGATCGCCATAATTAAGTGTTGCTACAGCAAAATAATTCTCAGGTATTCTATTCAGATATGTATCGTTAGTAGCCAATAAATCTTCTCTAGATTCCTTTGAGAAGCCCAAAATAACCTCTAATGGCAATGATTCTCCATCACAATCAATACAGTAGTCAAAATTAACCTCAGTATCAAAAACAACTACATTATATTTTTTCAAAAA